>JBAZRW010000003.1 GCA_041662785.1 Bdellovibrionales bacterium
GGATGCCCGCTTTCGCGGGCATGACGGTGTTTTTTATGGCGATACTCCCCTTTAGCGTCATCCCCGCGAAAGCGGGGATCCCGTTTTCTTGTTGTTATTACGTGTCAGTTCATAGACGGATTGGTATTAGTGAACCGTCGGGGGCTGTTTCTTATTCCCGCTTTTCATCATCCAAAGCAGAAGCATCCAGAACCATAGCGCACTTTTCTTCTCGTCACGGGGTGTTGGTTCTGGGTTCAGTTCATCTTGCGGCGCGGCGCGGCGTAGCTTCTTGTTTTTGCGTAAAGCCATGTGTTTGGTTTCGATGGCCGTAATTTCGCTGATGACGTCTTGTTCTTTTTCCTGAAGGCCTGCAATTTGCTCCACCCAATGGCTAAGGCGATCCAGCAAAGAGGGGGAAAGGTCGCTGCGTGTTTGTAGCTCTCCGGCCTTGGAACTTAGGTGTTTGATTTTGTTGGTTTGAATACCCCACTTTGTATAAAGATCGTGTAGGCGTTCAAGTTTTTGGGTTAGGATTTTATGCATAGGGAGCCTTTATGAATAGATTAAGTATCCCTATTCATACCAAATCAAGATGAAAAGCCCGTTAAAATGCCCTTCAAAATGTCCCCAAAGGGCTCATTAAGGCATCGCGTTGATCAAAGCCGTTGCGGAAGCAGAGTTTGCCGACACTGTGCGGTTGACCAAAATGTCGCGTGGCTTCACGTTGGAGCCGTAAACCTGCCTATTCCATATGTGGCGCGGCGATATGACAGAGCCTTCAAGTGAGGCCCCGACATAAAGGCCTTGTGACCGCGCAAAGGCGTACATATCAGATTTCAGACCCATGGCGGTGGCGGCATTCACACCTTTGCCAAGCTCACCAACGGCGATACCGGCATCGCCGCCCAACGTGACCTGACGATCCAAAACGGCGTTCAGTCCTTTTTCGGTCATGATCGCGATAACAAACTCGGACGTGCTGCCTCCGATTTGTAGGCCAAAGCTAAGGCCGCCCAGCGTATAGAAGGCAGGCGAACTCCACTTGTTTTGGGCATCGCGCACCAGCATCACGGCGTTGCCGCCTTGCCCGCCAAGGATGAAGGCCGCACGAATCTGGTTGGGAACGATCAGGATGGCTTTAGCGCGTGAGGCTAGGTCAACGAGGCCCGGATATTGGTTATCGCTAAGCATGGACTTAAAGGTAATGCGCGAGCGGTCCATCAGTTGATCGGGCTCGCTCCCAAACTCGCCTGCGCTACGGCAGCCGGTCAGAGAAATGAGGGCCACAAAAGCCAGAAGCAGGGAGCGGTTTAAAAAGCGCATAGAAAGTTCCTCCATTTTTGAAAAAAAGAAAGGGCTATTGCAACGCTAGAATGACGCCCAAGATGGTGATTTCGACGATTTCCTGTAAGGATCCCATCAGCGGGCCGTTATAGCCGCGCAAATGGTTGGCTCCTAGAAGGGCGACCAGCAATCCTGCGCCCGTCCCGATAGCCAGCGCATAGGTGGCGTAGGAGCCCAAGACGGCAAAGGCGATGATCCCACCCAAAGCGAGAGCCAGCAACATGCGCAGGGCAGGCGGCTGTTGGAAGTAATCCGCAACGGGATCGCCAGGAATCGGGCGCAGCCATGAGGCCATCACGACCATCATCGCGCGTGACCAGCACGCCGAAGTGATGAGGGCTTGAAAGACGATGTCGTTGTCGCTCAGGCTGGCGATGGCACCGATTTTCATAATGATCACAAGGATAACGGCAAGGGTTCCATATTGAACCGACCGTTCTTCTTTAAGCCAGCCAATGCCTTGGTCCTTGTCAAAGCTGCGGCCATAGAGATTGGCCATGCTGGCGAATTCTTCTTCATGCAAAGCGCGTGTTATCCAAAGCATGCTGATGACGGCGAAAGCCGATGTGATAATGCCTGGAAGACCTATTTGCGTCATGATCCAGTCAACGCTTGCACCAAAGACACCAATGGCCGCGCCGATAAGGGGGAACCAGACCATGGCTTTGCGAATAAAGCGGGGCCTTGGGGTTTCTTTCAGGCGCAGATTGAGACGAGTCAAATAGTTGATGGCAATGACGATTTCCACCCAAAGAGTCTCTGCCGATGGCGCATTCATCGTAATCACGGGCGGCGATTTCAGTGGCGTTCCCGTAGGCGCAGGCGCGGACTCAACCGTTTCGGCTGGTGTTTGAGCCTCTGGCGAATCGGGCGGCGTGGGGTCAAGTGGATCGGTCATACCTACAGTTATAATGGATTATGGTAAAAACGCAATCGGGATTGGGGCTGAGTTTTTGTTTTTGTCGGCAGAGGTCGCGGTCCCGCCAAGGCGATCACCCCTGAAAAAACAAAGACAAAGGTTAACAACAATCCTTTGGCTTCCAATACCTCAAGAACAGGAGGGAACGGGCATGGCGGAGTCCGTTACATGGGCCTGAATGATTTTCATCAAGGCTGTTTTTCTTGCCGTATAGTGGTCAGATCCAAGAGGCAACAAGTGATGTTCATAACCGCGTTTTGGCTGTCTGCCCCACAGGATAAGCCTTTCTTGAAGGGATAGGCTCCCCGTTTCCTCTTGCGCATGAATAACGCAATGCGTGAACGGGGTTGCGGTTGTAAGGGTCGCCGCACCTTCCAGAAGGGCAACAGCCTCATCCACTTTTTCCATTCCTTTTCTATAAACGGAAATGTCGGCCTTATCCTTACCGATCATGACGAGCCGTGTGCCGTGAGGAGCCCTGTCATAGGTGTTGTCAAAGAGCGCCCCAGCATAAGCAGCACCAGAAAGGGTTGCATAAAGCTGGTGAGCAAGAACATAAGTTTCTGCCTTGTCCGACATTGTCAATGTCGTGAGCGGAGCGCGAATATGGGGGGAATAGACTTTGCCATCCCCTGAGATCGTCAAATGAAGCCCCTGCAAGTTAGACGGCGCATGAATGACCGTCACGGCGTCTTTCGGTTGATAGAAAACGAACTGATCCTTTTGCTCATCGATCATGGCGGGAGAAGTCTCATTGAGACAGGCGTAATCATAGATTTTAATGGTAGGGTTTTTCTTAGCGTGTTTTGATTCTTTTACTGGTTGGATATAGACGGTTCCCTCGATATTCAGCCGAAGCGTGCGGATAGAACCGGAGTTAGATGACCACGAATACTTTTGTTTTCCGCCTTCAAGCAGGCGGGCTGATGCGCTTTTCCCCGCTGAATCAAGAAAGGCCTCACGGACCAAGGCTTGAAAGGATTGCTTGATGGGGCTCATGTCTATGACCTTTTTGATAGGAGTTATAATCAACAAGGCCATACCTTATCAAAACATCCCGCCTATTGAAAACAATTGCTTATGGTTAATGGTTGCATGGTTTATGGGCAACATTCAAATCCTTACAACGATCCTCTTGCTTCCAAGGCCATAGGGTGCGAAAAAGAGGCGGTTTTGCTAAGGGCTGCTTGGCCTGTTTTTATCATGGGTTGAAACATCAATGTTTTCCAATTTGTTAGGGTTGCTCTCCGCCGACATGGGCATCGATCTGGGTACGGCCAACACGCTGGTCTATGTGAAGGGGCGCGGAATCGTTTTGAATGAGCCGTCCGTTGTCGCTATCGCAACCTCACGCGGCAAGCGTCAAGTGCTGGCCGTTGGCGATGAAGCCAAGCTGATGCTGGGGCGCACACCGGGTAACATTCAAGCCATTCGCCCGCTGCGCGATGGCGTGATCGCGGACTTTGAAGTCGCGGAAGAAATGATCAAGCACTTCATTCGCAAAGTGCATAACCGTCGCAGCTTTGCGAACCCGCAGATTATCATTTGCGTGCCGTCAGGCTCGACGGCGGTTGAGCGTCGCGCGATTCAGGAGTCGGCAGAGTCCGCTGGTGCAAGGCGCGTGTTCTTGATTGAGGAGCCGATGGCCGCCGCGATTGGCGCAGGCCTTCCCGTGACAGAGCCTACGGGTTCCATGGTTGTCGATATTGGCGGGGGCACGACCGAGGTTGCGGTTCTTTCGCTTGGCGGTATTGTCTATTCGCGCTCGGTGCGCGTGGGCGGCGATAAGCTGGATGAAGCGATCATCAACTATATCCGCCGCTATCACAATCTGCTGATCGGTGAGAGCACGGCGGAGCGCATCAAGAAGGAAATCGGTTCCGCTTCACCTCCCGAAGATGGCGAAGGCCGCGTATCGGAAATCAAGGGCCGCGATTTGATGTACGGCGTGCCCAAGGAAATCGTGATCACAGAGCGTCAGATTGCCGAAAGCCTGTCTGAGCCTGTGAGCGCGATTTTGGAAGCTGTGAAGGTTGCGCTTGAAAACACCGCGCCGGAACTGGCCGCCGATATCGTGGATAAGGGTATCGTTTTGACGGGCGGCGGCGCTTTGCTTCGCAACCTCGATCTCGTTTTGCGTCATGCGACGGGTCTTCCTGTTTCGGTGGCTGAGGATCCTTTGTCCTGCGTTGCGCTGGGCACTGGCCGCGCTTTAGAGGAAATGCACGTTCTGAAGAACCTGCTGGTCGGCGGGTACTAAAGTCTAGGCTTTATAAAAGCACCTACCGTCATCCCCGCGAATGCGGGGATCCAGCTGCGAGCGATAGCGAGCGTATGAGTCAAAAATGAAAAACAAGCGCTGTTGTGAAGTTTTTTTGAGTCTTATGCCGCGCAGACGCGCGGCGCTGGATTCCCGCCTTCGCGGGAATGACGCTGTAGTGGTAATGTATTTTGTGTGCGTTAATCCCTTGGACTTTTTCCCTTAACGAAAGGGGTATCCTATGCGTCTTCTGACATGGTTTCTTACGCTGCCGATCTTTGTCGCGGTGGTTGTCTTTATCCTTCAAAACCGGCTTCAGGTCGCGATTAGCTTCTGGCCCTTCGATTTCGAAGCCACGATGCCCGTGTCCGTCCTCTCTCTGGGTCTTTTGATCGTGGGCTTTGTGATGGGCAGCCTTATGACGGGCGTGGCCGTGTTCCGCTCTGGCTGGCAAGCGCGGCGCTTACGCGGCGAAGTTGCCAAGCTGCAGGAGCAACTCAAAGAAAAAGACAACGCGCCGCTTTCTTGCGAGCCGACGATCCTTTACAAGGGTCGCTATCAAACTGTTTCAACCCTTGAAAAATCTGCGCCCCGCTCTTGGTGGTCGCGCCTTTGGAGGAAAGGATAATATCATGATCAATCCCGTTTTTTGCGCTATCGATACTTCGGATCCCGTTAAGGCTCTCGTGCTTGCTACGCAGCTGAAAGGCAAAGTTGGCGGGCTCAAGGTCGGCCTTGAATACATGATGGCCAACGGACCGCAGGGTTATGCCCAATTCGCGGCGCTGGGTCTGCCTTTGTTTGTCGATGTCAAGCTGCACGATATTCCCAACACGGTGGCGGGCGCGGTGACCTCGCTGCTGCCGCTGCAAGCCGACTTTATCACGATCCACACCGGCGGCGGCGCGGGTATGATGCGCGCGGCGGCTGAGGCAGCTGCGAAGGCCACGGGTAAGCGTCCCAAGCTCTTGGGCGTGACGGTTCTCACCAGCATGGACGCGGGCGATTTGAAAGCCGTTGGGCAAGAGGCCGACACGGCGGCGCAGGTGGAGCGTCTGGCGCTGCTGGCCAAGGAAAGCGGCCTTGATGGCATCGTGTGTTCTCCGGCAGAAGTCGTGCGGCTTCGCGCTTTGTGCGGGCCTGATTTCACGTTGATGGTTCCGGGGATTCGCCCCGTCTGGGCGGCGGCGAACGATCAAAAGCGCATCATGACGCCGCGTGAGGCTGTCATGGCGGGCGCGAGCTATCTTGTCATCGGAAGACCCATAACGGGCGCGGCGGATCCTGCCGAGGCCGCGCAAAGGATAACGGATGAAATCTTCGCCTCGTGTTGCGATGAAAAGAAAAGCTCCTGCGGCTGTGGCTGTTGCTGCTAAAATATGCGGCCTGTCGGATGAGGCGGCTCTTCGCGCGGCGATAGAAGGCGGCGCGGCCTATCTTGGCTTTGTCTTTATCCCAGAATCCAAGCGGGCGATTACCGTCGATCAAACGTTGGCGCTTTTGCAAACGCTGCCGCAACCGACTTTGTGCCGGTTTGTGACAGCTCATCCTTTATCGTCATTGCGAGGAGCGAAGGCGACGAAGCAATCCAGCGACGCGGCGTCTGCCGCGCAAGAGAGTCTTATGCCTCGCGGACGCTCGGCCTCTGGATCGCCACGCTCCGACTTCGTCTCCGCTCGCGATGACGGTAATGGGCTCGTCCTTGTCGCGCTGCTACGCGACCCGACCGATGAGCAGGTTGGGGATATTCTACGCCTCAAGCCTCTTCTTGGGCTTATTCAATTGCATGGGAGTGAGACGCCGCAGCGCGTCGCCGCGATCCGTAAGGCGGCGGGCGTGCCTGTCATGAAGGCGATAGCCGTGGCGGATAAGGGCGATTTGGCCGCCGTTTTAGCCTACGAAAAAGTGTCCGATATGCTGCTGTTTGATACCAAAATCGGCACGAAATCGGGCGGTACGGGGCAGCGTTTTGACTGGTCGATTCTGAAAGGCCTAAAAGCCCAAAAACCATGGATGCTGGCGGGTGGCCTGAACGCGGAAAACGTGCGCGAAGCGATCAGCGTAACGGGCGCAAAAATTGTCGACGTGTCGTCAAGCGTTGAAACGCGCACAAAAAAAGATCCGGATAAAATCCGGATCTTTTTAGCAAGGCTTTCTTCTTAATTTAGGATGGAGAGCAAATCATTACTGCTGAGCCATATTTTTTATTGGCAGCCGCAATCTTGGCATCATTGATCTTTCTTACGCGCTCTACCTCGGCCATCTTATTCTTTTCTGTGATCAGGGTATCGAGGAACGGAACGAAGCTCTTGCCAAAATACTTGGCGGCACGAGTCTCAAAGGCTCTAATCGATTTCGTCACATTTCCTGTCGTCAAGCTCAGACAAGAGGCAAGTTCCCAAGGCAAATAGCCGGTTGTTCTAAAAACGGCATCAGCCGCCGCACTAAACTCCTGACGAACCATTCTGGAATTCATGTCCGATCCTTTTGTATTGGCTAGTTTTGCGACAGCTTTCAATTTCTTTTCTAACTGACTGGTCATGATGCTTTCCCTTTGTAATTTGGCTGCGTTTCGGCGTGTTGAAACTTTCGAGGGTCAGCCTAAAACAGCCTAACGGAGGGGATCAATAATAAAAATTACTTTCACGCGGGAAATAAGGACAGAAAGTTGTTTATAACAGCCTCTGTTAACCATCTTTCTTGATGAGTCCTTGGGCCGCGTCATAAACCGCCGCGACGGTAAGGCTTCCCATGAGCAGCGGCGCGAACGCGCCCGCATAGGGCAAGCGGGCGAAAAGCTCGCTTGCGCTTTCGGGCGTGCGGACGATGGCTGTCTTTTCGCCCCACGGGCCATAGATGTTTTCATGGCCGGGCCCGAACAGACCCAAGGTGGGCGTGCCCATGGCCGCCGCGATGTGCATCAGGCCGGAATCGTTGCCGATAAACAGTCGCGCCTTTTGAAGGCAAGCCGCGACGGTCAAAAGGTCGTTGCCGATGGCATCGATGATCCTGCCCGCTGGAAAAGCATTCAATAGCGGCAAGAGTTGTTCACGCTCATGCGGCGCGGCGACGATCAGGAGCTTGGCCTCGGCCAAAGGCTCACCCTCTGCCGTCAGCTTCTTGGCAAGCTCGATAAAGCACTCAATAGGCCATTGCTTGGGCGGCCAGTTAGCGGCAGGTGCAAGGGCAAGAAGGGGCTGCGTGAGACCGGAGGGGATCAGCGCTTCGGCGCGCAGTTTAGCCGTTTTATCCAGCCACAGACGCGGCGCAGGCGGCGGGGACAGGTTAAGGAGGCTCGCAAGATCCTCGACCTTATGGCGGCCAGAGGGCTGTGCGGGTTTATAGGCTTTGCGCTGCGCCAGCAGCAATCGCGCCACAAGGCTGTTGCGTAGATCGACGATCAGATCCCACCGTGTGCCGATGCACTGCTGCCACAGATCAAACCAGTGGCCGTGGTATTTTTTCTTTTTAAGAACGATAAGGCGCTCAAGGCGCGGGACGGCGCGAAAGAGATCGGCGGCCACGGGGCCACAGACGATTGTAAACCGCGCCTTGGGATGGGCGGCCTCTAGCCACGCCAAAAGCCCCGTTGTTAAAACGGCATCGCCAATGCGGTTCGAAGAGATAAAGAGAATACGCAAAAGAGACTTCTTTCATTCGCAAGGGTGACTTTGGGGAGAATCGTGCTGTATAATCTAGTGCAGGAAAACCCTTTACTACGGAAATCGTTATGACGAAAACCCATGACATTGTCGAGATTTTTACAGATGGCGCGTGCAGCGGCAATCCGGGCCCTGGGGGCTGGGGCGCTTTGCTGCGCTATAAAGGCTCAGAAAAGGAGCTATCGGGCGGCGAGGCCGAGACGACCAACAACCGCATGGAGATGACGGCGGCGATTATGGCGCTGGAATCGCTTAAGCGCCCGTCCAAGGTGAAGCTGACGACCGATAGCCAGTACGTTAAGGACGGCCTGACCAAATGGATGGCGGGCTGGATTAGGAATGGTTGGAAAACCGCCGACAAAAAGCCCGTTAAAAACGTCGATTTGTGGCAACGTTTGCAAGCCGCCAGCCAGCCGCATGATTTGGAGATTCACTGGGTGCGCGGCCATACGGGCCACCCCGATAACGAGCGCGTCGATGCCCTTGCCGTCGCCGCGATTGTGCGGGGGTAGGGAGCCATCGCCCCGTTTTCGTCATGGGCGCACGCCCTAATTTAGATTTTCAATCGCTTTGAGCTTACAACTCGGAATAATAGAGGTCGCGAAGAAAGCCGTTGCTAAGGTGAGACTTCTTCATAAATTTCAGGCCTAACCTTTGAATGCTTTTTAGGCTCGCAACATTATCTGGATGAGCCATCGTTATTATGTGTTTAAACCCGATATCTCTTGCCAAGTTAAATTGCAATTGCATAAGGTTATATTGTATTTTTTGTCCTCTGTATTCGGACAAAACAAGATTACCGCCGAGTTCACAAACTTTTTCACTGGAAAGCCCCATTTCCTCTTTATACGATTTGAGCATCTCTTGTTGAACGTATAATTGGGCAATTCCCGCTAGTGTTTCTCCGTCATAGGCACCATGAAGCAAGGCATAGGACTCATCGTAAAGACTGTCTAATTCCCATTCTTCATACGGAATAAAAAATTCAGGCGGTGTAGCGGCAAGTACGTTGGAAATGAGCGTTCTCAATTGTTGCTCATCAGACTTTCTGACTTTTTTATACGTTAGGTCTTTCATTGCCGCTCCTGTTTACTGCTATCCAAACTGCCCTTATCAATCTAAACCACAATAACCCCTCTAAAACAACCGGCATTCAACCATTACCAATGTGTAAAGTGATCATAAGAAAGAAAACCAAACGGGATTCCCGCTTGCGCGGGAATGACGGGTTTTGTGTTTGGTTTTAACCCATAATTGTCATCCCCGCGAAAGCGGGGATCCCGTTTTCTTATTTTTCTTTGTGGATCAGTTCACTGGTGGATTGCTCTAACACGCTTCGCCTTGTTGGCAGGCTTTGGCTTTGTCGAGAGCCTGAAGGACGCTGGCTTTCGTCAAAAGCTCGGGCAAGGCGATGCCTTGCGGCGCACGCGGGCCAAAGACGATGTTGAACGGAATCCCATAGGATCCGTGCCTGTGCAGAAAATCCGTAATGACGGGATCGGGGCTTGTCCAGTCGGCTTGCTGCGTCACGATGCCGTCTTGCCCGAAGAGGCGGCTAGAGACTTCCTCTTGCCCTAAAACAACGCGCTTGTTGTATTTGCAGGTCAAGCACCAGTCGGCGGTTACATCGACAAAAACGGTTTTGCCCTCGCTGACGGCGCTGGCGATGGCCTTCTCATTAAACGGCGTCCAGATCCCTGACTCCTTTTGCAATGAGAGCGGAATCGAAGCGAGCGTCGCGATGGACAAGGACGCGATGAGCGCCCCGCCAATGGCCCACGGAACCAGAACGCGCAGGATGTTTTTGTGCCTTAGATACAGGGCAAAGAGAATTCCTGCCATCGCCATGCTGATAAGAACGAAAGGCCAATAGCCTGTTTGCGCCCGCACGACGATAAGAAGCCAAACCGCTGTTCCCAAAAGGCCAAAGCCCAAAACGCGGGTGAGGGTGTTCATCCAGTTGCCCGCTTTGGGCAGGGCGCTGGCGAGGTGCGGCCATAGCGCGATGGCCAGATAGGGCAGCGCCATGCCGATGCCCAAGGCTAAAAACACGGCCACGATCGTAACGCTTCCCGCTGCGAGGGCAAAGCCGATGGCCGTGCCAAGGAATGGCGCGGAGCAAGGCGTGGCGAGCAGCGTCGCCAGCATGCCGCCCGCAAAATCGCCCGCCAGTTTGGGATGGCGAGACGTATCGACCCTATCCAAAATAAAGCGTGGCAGCGAGATTTCGAAAAAGCCCCACAGGTTCGCGGTGAAAAAGGTTAAAAGGGCGATCATAAAGACCAGAAAAGCGGGCTGCTGGAATTGTACGCCCCAGCCAAAGGCTTGGCCTGACTCTTTAAGCGCGATGGTGGTGGCGGCCAGAAGCCCAAACGAAAACACGATGCCTCCGGCCGAGGCTAGAAAGGAATGACGCACAACGTCTTTGTGCTTGCCAGCGTGTTTGATGACGGACAAGATTTTGATCGACAGGACGGGCAGCACGCAGGGCATAAGGTTTAGAATAAAGCCGCCCAGAAGAGCCAACAAAACAATCGTCCAAAAGGGTAGGGGCGATGAGGGGATGGCGGCGTCGGCTAAGGTGGGCGCGGCGGATGGTGGCACTAAGGTTATTTCTCGCGCCGCGGCGCCGTTTGTCAGCGTGATCGTCAAAGGAAGGTCTGTCAGTGATGCGCCTTCCGGTAACGGGCTTAGCAAACTGGCCGTTAGCGTCGCGCCGTGGCCATCGGGGGCGGGGATAAGGCTGGGCTTGGAAAAGGCAAGCTCGTCGCCGCTTTCAATAAAGAGGTCGGGATTTTGCAAAGCGTCTTTGGTGATGAAGGTTACTTGAACAGTGTTGCTCCCAAGCGTTGTTTTTAGATTTGATAAAGCGGAGGTGTCTTGCGTGGTGGGAAGGCTGCCTGTGGCCGCCTTGATCAATGCCTTTTCTTCGCCTTTCGGTGACGCTGGCGTCAGCGCCAGATCAAAATGGCGCGGCACGCATAGGGTGCTGCACGTCAAAATATCAAGGCTGGCTTGTAGCGCCATTTCCTTAGCAGCTTCTTTTTTAAGAATGCGCAGGGGCAGGGTGACGTGGCCATTATAGCCTATTGTCTCCATCCCCATCAGGGTCAAGCGACGAGGGGCTGGGTAGAGAATGGTCAAGGACTCGATATTCTCCGATCCGTCCGTTGTGATGGCTGGCGGCGTGCCCGCCTCGCCCGCGCTGCGCCAATAAATATGCCAGCCCTCATCAAGTTGAATCTCAAGGCCGAGCGTTATTTCTTTGTTATTCGATGACAAATCATCGCCGTCGATCAACCGAACGGCAATGCCGTCTTCGCGCTGCCAGTCGCTGGCCGCCGCCCAAAGGGGCGCGGGCGAAAGGGCAAGGAGGAGAAAAAAGAGGGAGATCAGGCGATTCATAACGTTTCCTTGGTGTAGGCAGGACTTTGGGCATTGCTCTTTTCCTATGATGCAATAGAATAGTTAAAAAACAACCATGAAAATGGGGCGACCGTTGGGCAAGAAAGCAGACAAAACCAAAGCGTTTTTTGAGGAACAAAACTGGCTTACGGGTCAGATGTTGGTCGCTATGCCTTCCATGATCGATCCGCGCTTTGAAAAAACCGTCGTGCTGATTTGCTCGCATGGCCCCGAAGGCGCTATGGGCATCGTGGTCAACCGTTTGTTTGGTGATTTAGATTTTGGCGGCCTTCTCAATCAATTTGGTATCGAGTTGCCCCCCAATGCGCCTGAACACCTTGTCTATTACGGCGGGCCGGTTGAGCCTGTGCGCGGTTTTGTTCTGCATTCCTCGGACTATGATAGTGAAGCGACGACACGGATTTCGCCAACTCTCCACCTGACGGCAACTGTTGAAATCTTGCGCGCGTTAACGGAAGGCGCGGGGCCAGAGCGCTCCTTGCTGGTTTTGGGCTATGCCGGATGGTCGGCAGGGCAGCTAGAGGCCGAGATTCAGGGCAATGGCTGGCTCACCGCGCCAGCAGACCTCACCATTCTTTTTGATGCCGATATTGAAAGCAAATGGCGGCTTGCGCTGTCATCCATTGGCGTCAGTCCCACGATGCTGTCCAGCGATGTCGGGCACGCTTGAGGGAGAGGCTTTCTTAACCAAACCCTAACGATTTTCTCGTCATTTACCTAAAGATTCCTTCACTACCTATTGAATGAGGAACCCGCGATGGTTGATCTTGATCCTGTCCTTTTGGCGCGTATCCAGTTCGCGGCCAATATCACCTTTCACATCGTCTTTCCGTCCACGACCATCGCGCTCGGATGGCTGTTGTTTTATTTCAAGAGGCGCTTTGCCGCGACGAAAAATGCCGCGTGGATGGATACCTATTTCTTTTGGACAAAGATTTTCGCGTTGTGCTTCGCCATGGGCGTCGTGTCGGGCATCACCATGTCCTTTCAATTCGGCACGAATTGGCCCGGCTTTATGAACACGATTGGCAATATCGCGGGGCCTTTGCTGGGGTATGAGATTCTCACGGCCTTTTTCCTGGAGGCCACGTTTTTGGGCATTATGCTGTATGGGTTTAAGCGCGTGTCGGCGTTCGTTCACGACCTTGCGACATTCCTTGTCGCGGCGGGGACGACCTTTTCGGCCTTTTGGATTCTGTGCCTTGATAGCTGGATGCAAACGCCCGTTGGGTTTGAGATGATTAATGGCAAGGCGCACGCGACGGATTGGGCGGCGATCTTGTGGAACCCGTCCATGCCGTACCGCATGGTGCATATGCTTTTGGCCTCTGGCCTGACGGCGGCTTTTTTGGTCGCGGGTATTTCAGCCTATCGCTGGCTGCGCGGTGATCGTGGCGTGGCGGTTATGAACGCGCTGAAGACTGGCGTTTATTTGGCAGCGGTTTTGATCCCCTTGCAGGTTCTCGCGGGCGATCAGCATGGCTTGAATACCCTTCAATACCAGCCGCAGAAGGTCGCCGCGATGGAAGGCCTGTGGCATACAGAAAAAGGAGCGCCGTTTGTTCTATTTGGCTGGCCGGATAAGGAAACGCACAGCAATTTATGGGCGCTGGAGATTCCCAAAGTGGCGAGCTTGATCCTCACCCATGATCTGAATGGTGAGCTAAAAGGACTCAACGAGTTCGAAGGCAAGTCGCCGCCTGTTGCGCCTGTGTTTTGGTCCTTCCGTTTGATGGTCGGGCTTGGCGGGCTGATGGGGCTGATCTCATGGGCGGCCGCGTATCAGTTGAAACGCAAAAAGACCCTGACGCCGCTGGTGGCCAAGGCGCTTGTTGCCATGACCTTTTCGGGGTGGGTAGCCACGATCCTTGGCTGGTACGTCACGGAAATAGGGCGGCAGCCATGGCTTGTGCAAAATGTTCTGCTCACGGCGGATGCGGCCTCAAAAGTTCCGCCGCCGATGATCGGCCTTTCTCTGATCGCGTATTTGATTGTGTATGGCGTCCTGATGACGGCCTTTATCAAGACGCTTTTCCATATGGCGCGTAAAGGTTCAACAGAGGCCACGGCTCACTAAGGAAAGGATCCGATGATGGAAATCTTTGAAAACGGCCAGTGGTTGCCTTTGGCCTTCGCGCTTTTGATCGCCGTGGCGGTTTTGGTATACGCCGTGTTGGATGGCTATGATCTGGGCGTCGGCATTTTGATGCAATATGCCTTGCCACAAGAACAAGACAGGATGATCGCGTCCATCGGACCTTTTTGGGATGCAAATGAAACGTGGCTTGTTTTGGCGGTGGGGCTATTGCTGATTGCGTTTCCAGAAGCGAATGGCATCGTTTTAGGTCATCTTTATTTGCCGACCTGCTTGATGTTGCTGGGGCTTATTGTGCGTGGTGTGTCCTTTGACTTTCGCTCTAAGGCTGACGTGAAGGCCAAAGGCCGCTGGAACCGCGCCTTTACGGGCGGCTCCTTTCTGGTTGCGATCACGCAAGGCTATATGGTGGGGTCTTATATCCTTGGGTTTGAGAAAGGTGTGGGGCCGCTTCTGTTTTGCCTCATGACGGGGCTTTTTGTCGCGGCGGCCTATAGCCTTATCGGCGCGGCTTGGCTGATTATGAAAACGGACGGCGCGTTGCAGAAAAAAGCGATAGCTTGGGCGGGCACGGCGCTTAAAGGGACGGCGGCAGGAATTGCCCTTGTATCGATCACGACGCCACTGGCCAGCGCGCATGTGCTGGCACGTTGGACAACATTTCCCGATGCGTTTATTCTCGCCCCCTTGCCGCTTATCGTGCTGGGTCTTGTCGCGGGTCTGCGTTACTGCCTTAAGCGGCTGTCCCATGCGCCAACGATTAGGCAGTGGAGGCCGTTCGCCATGACGGTGGGACTTTTCCTGACGAGCCTTATCGCTCTGGCCTATAGCTTTTATCCCTATATCATTCCGGGACAGCTTAAAATCGTGGACGCGGCCAGTGCGCCGGAATCGCTTATGATCATTTTGGTGGGCGCTTTGATTGTTTTGCCTCTTTTGATCGGCTATACCTTTTTCGCGTACAAAGTCTTTCACGGCAAAGCGGATGAGCTAAGCTATAATTAAAAAAGGGCGCTATGACTTTTGATGTTTCTAAGGCCCAGCAACAGCTGGACAATATGATGCAAAGCGCCCGCCGTGCGGGCGCAGACAGCGCGGATGCGCTTTTGGTGGAGGGGCGCTCAATCAGTGTCGCGTGGCATGACCACAAGCTTGAATCGCTAGAGCATGCCGAAGGCGGCGATGTCGGCCTTCGCGTTTTGGTGGGACATAGGCAAGCGTCTGTGGCCAGCTCGGATCGCAGCCCTGCGGCTCTTGCGGCGCTTGTGGAGCGTGCCGTAGCAATGGCCAAGGCGGCAGCTGAGGATCCCTTTTGCGGCATTGCTGCGCCTGACGAAATTGCCACGTCCTTTCCTGCGTTGGAAATGGCGGATGATTATCAGATTGAGCCGCCCGCGCTTCTTGCGTGGGCTAAGGAGGCAGAGGATGCCGCTCTGTCGGTTGAGGGCATCGCGCAGTGCGAAAGCGCGGATGCGGGCTGTGGCCAGTCCACGGTCGTGATGGCGGCCAGCAATGGCTTTGCGGGGCATTATCGCCGCACGCACTATTCCATCAGCGCGGTGGCGCTGGCGGGACGCGGCACGGCGATGGAGCGTGATTACGATTTTGCCTCAACCGTTTTTCAAAGCGATTTGCCCAGCGCCGCCGCGATTGGGCGCAAGGCGGCGGAAAAAACGTTGGCGAACCTTGGTGCGCGCAAGATGTCCAGCTGCGCTGCGCCTGTTGTTTTCTCACCGCATGTTTCCCATGAGCTGTTGGGTTCCTTTGTCGATGCCATTCGTGGCAGCGCGGTGGCGCGAGGCACAAGCTTTTTGATGGAGGGCTTGGGGCAAAAGATTTTTCCGGACGCGATCACGATCATCGACGACCCTTTCCGTGCAAGGGGCTTGCGCTCCAAGCTTTTTGACGGCGAGGGTCTTGCGCCGCAACGACGCACGATTGTGGATCAAGGCACGCTCACGACGTGGCTTTTGGATCTTCGCTCTGGCAGGCAGTTGGGGATGAAAAGCACGGGTCATGCCTCACGCGGGACGACGGGCGTGCCCTCGCCGTCGGCGACGAACTTTTATATGGAAGGCGGCGCGGTTAGCCCCGACGATCTTATCAAGGACATTAAAACGGGTTTTTATGTCACCGAAATGATGGGGATGGGCGTGAACGATGTGACGGGCGATTTCTCGCAGGCCGCACGAGGCTTTTGGATTGAGAATGGCGCGATTGTTTTCCCTGTCTCGGAAATGACGGTGGCGGGTAATTTGAAGACGATGTTCAAGAATCTAACGGCGGCGGATGACCTGACCTTCCGTTATGGGGTCGATGCCCCAACCTTGCGGATTGAGGGGATGACCATCGCGGGGCTGTAAGGGATTCGCTTGAGTCTGTGGCTTTTTCTGGCGCTTTTGCACCCTGTTAATCCTAAAAAGGGGGTTGAGGGGTAAAAAACGCGCACTGACAGTTGACGCCGACGCAGGGAATCGTTAAGAGCTTCCATCCATCTGTTTCGAGGATGTTCCGCAGGTTAAGGCAGGAGCGGGTGGCCGTTGTAGCTCAGCGGTAGAGCAGGGCTTTCGTAAAGCCAAGGTCGGGAGTTCAATTCTCTCCAACGGCACCATTAAAACACGGGGCATTTGCCCCGTTTTTTAATGGGCGGAGGGAATTGAACTCCCGACAAAACAAAGAAATATAAAAGAAGAAACCAAACGGGATGCCCGTTTTCCCCCTACGCTGCTTCGCAGCTTCGGCGCGACAGGTCGCGGGGATGACGCGTGTGGATTGATATAGCCTACGTCAGATAAAATGATTCAAAAAAACTGGATCCCCGCTTTCGCGGGGATGACGGTAAGGGGTTAAATTAAAACATAAATCCTGTCATTCCCGCGAAAGCGGGAATCCAGTTTGTTTTCTTTTTTTATGATCACTTTATCGGAGATAGGCTATATTAAAAACAAATCCGTCATTCCCGCCCCGCACTTGATGCGGGGCGGGCTCCAGCGGGAATCCTGTTTGGGTTCCATCTTAATGAGTCACGTCATCGTGCCGTTGGTATTAAAGATGGTTTGCGATCAAACGGACTTGCGTTATAATGGTTTACAGACGAAAATCGATAGCCTTTTCGGGTAAACCACTGCGCAGCGGAAGGAAAGAACGTGAGCCATCCTTATTACGAAGCCATTTTGTTGATCGAGCGGGTTCACCGCCATTTTCTTGAAGTTGTGAAGGTCGATCTGGATCGCAACGGTATTCAGGACATCAACAACGTGCAGGCGCTTATTCTTTATAATCTTGGCCCCGATGAAATGACGGTGGGCGAGCTGACGGCGCGGGGCTATTACCTTGGCACGAACGTCTCGTATAACCTTAAAAAGATGATGGAAGCCGACTATCTGGTGCAGGAACGCTCGCCCCATGATCGTCGCTCGGTGCGCGTCAAGCTCTCGGAAAAGGGTCTTGCGCTGCATAAGCAGCTGAGCGCCTATTTCGAAAAGCAGGTCGGCATGTTGGATGAGGCTGGGTTGAACTCAGAGGAAATCAACAAAACGATAGGCCTTTTGCGTAAGGTTGAGCGTTTCTGGACGTCGATTATCAACTTTAACCGCGGCGCGTGATGCTTGTTTCTTTTGAACATGTTTCTTTGCGTTACCCGTGTGGCCGCACGGTCTTGGACGACATCAACCTCGCGCTGATGCCCGGCCTGTTCTATTTTCTGACGGGCGCGAGTGGCGCGGGCAAGTCGTCGCTCCTTCGCCTGATTTATCAGATGGAAAAGCCCAGCGAGGGGCGTGTGACGCTGTTCGAGCGCGACACCTCGCAGCTTTATCGGCATGAGTATCCGGCGCTGCGTCGCCGCCTTGGCATTGTGTTTCAGGATTTCCGGCTTGTGCCGCATCTCTCGGCGTTGGAAAACGCGGCGCTGCCTTTGCGCCTTGCGGGCGCGGAGCGGCTGGATGTCGAGCAGCACGTTAAAGAACTGCTGCAATGGGTGGGGCTTGGCGACCGTCTGCACGCGCTGCCCTGCGAGTTATCGGGCGGCGAGCAACAGCGCGTTTCGATAGCGCGGGCGATTGTGAACAAGCCGCGCCTTTTGCTGGCGGATGAGCCGACAGGCAACGTGGATGACGAGTCCGCAAAAAAGCTGATGCACTTGTTTCTTGAGCTGAACAAGATGGGAACCACCGTCATCTTTGCGACGCATCAAAAAGACCTTGTCCGGTGTTATGCCAAACCCGTCTTGCGCCTGAAGGGCGGGCGGTTGATCTCTGCGCGTGAGGAGGCGACCTGATGGGAATGCCAGCCAACCTTTTTTCGTCGGCCTTTAGGCAGCAACGCCTAGGCCTGATGTTCAGTATCATCATGGTGCTGATGGTTTATCTGGGCACGTTAGCCATGGCGGCGCAAGCGATGCTGGCGCGGACGGCGCTGACATGGGGCTATGATTTGCAGAGCCGGATGACGGTTGAGATCCCCTATGTTTCCGATGAGGACGCTCTTTTAAAATCGGGCAAGCGCGAGAAGATCATCGCGGCGCTCCGCGCCATGCCGGAGGTTGCCGACGTCACCTTGGTCAAGGAGGAGGAGACGCGCCGCTTGCTGCAAGCGTGGATCGATGACGAGGCGCTGTTGAACGCGCTGCCCTTGCCACAGCTTTTGGATGTATCGCTTAAGGTTGGCGCGACGCTAGAGCCGGAGGCGTTGCGTCGCCTTTTGTCTAAACAGGCGGGCGAGGCGCAGGTCTACAGCCACGCCAGCTGGATGGGCAAGTTGTTCGGTTTTCTGACGGGGCTGGGCGTTATCGCGGGCGTGATGTTAATTTTAACGGGCTTTGCGGTGGTGACCGTTATCTCGGTCGTGTGCCGCGCTGCGCTGGTGGTGCAGCATGATACGATTGAGCTTTTGTACTTTATGGGCGCGCCCGATCACGCGATTGCCAAGCAGTTTCAAAAGCATATTCAAGCGCTGGCCATCCCCGCCTCGCTCATCGGCTTTGCTTTGGCGGTTCTGACTCTGGCGATGCTGGTGTTTATGTTAAGTTCGCTGGGCGGATTATCCTTGATCGCGCCGCTTTCATGGGTCACCGTAGGCGGCATGATGACCCTGATCCCCGTGGGCGCGACGGGCCTTGCTATCATGGCGGCGCGTGTGTCTTTGCTGAAACATCTAAGGCGGCTTGGATGATATTCTTTGAGAAAAAGACTCTTTTGGCTTTTATTCTTGGCGCGGTGTTGGCCAGCTGGAGCCTTGGCTTTTTGTCCTTTGTTGATCAGGTGAAGGCTTACCGCCAGCCCGCGATTGATGCGACCCTTGCCCCAACCCAAGCCATTGTCGTGCTAACGGGTGGGAGCGAGCGCGTGGTGGCGGGGCTTGACCTTCTTAAGGCAGGCAAGGGCGTAAAGCTTTTGATTTCAGGCGTTCATGCGAGCGTGAAGGAAGCTTCTTTGCTGCCTGCCAGCGCCTTGTCGGACGATTTGCGCTCGTGTTGCGTCGTGTTGGGGCGCGAGGCGGGCAACACGCGCGGCAATGCGGCTGAGACGAAGGCTTTTATGGATGACAATCACTACGACACGCTGACGCTGGTGACGGCGCATTACCACATGCCGCGCAGTTTGCTGCTTTTCAAAAGCGCTATGCCCGATAAACAGATCACGCCTTTTCCTGTTCTGCCCGATAGCGTCGATTTAGCCTCGTGGTGGCGGCGCGTTGGAACGGCCAGCCTTTTGTTCGGGGAATATAACAAATATCTTTTCGCTACGGTCTGTCTGTGGCTTGGGGTTTACTGATGCAAAAACTGGAATTATGGGCGCGCTCTATCGCGTTTAATGTGGTCTTTCTGTTCTGGGTTACCGTCCCAACCATCCTTTTTGTCTGGGTTGTTTTGTTGCCTCAACGTTACGTCGTCACCGTCGTACGTTTTTGGCAAGCCACGTTTGTGTGGCTGGCGAAGAAAATCGCCGGTATCGATTATGTCATCAAGGGGTGGGAGAACGTTCCCGACGGCGCGTGCATCATCGCGGCCAAGCACCAATCGGCGTGGGAGACGTGTCTTCTCAATGTTTTGTTTTATGATCCTGCCATCGTGCTCAAAAAAGAGCTGACCTATATTCCCATATGGGGCTGGTTTGCCAAGGCCTCTGGCCTTATCCCCATCGACCGCAAGGGCGGCGCGTCGTCGCTGGTCATCATGAAGAAGGCCGCCAGCGCCGCCGTGAAGGCGGGGCGCAAGATTGTCATTTTCCCGCAAGGCACGCGCGTGAAGCCTCGCGCCCATAAACCCTATAAAGTTGGCGCTGCGGCCTTGTATCAAGAATTGGATTTGATGGTTGTGCCGATGGCGCTGAACTCTGGTCTCCTATGGGCCAAGAACAGCTTTTTGAAGAAAAAGGGCGTGGTGACGATTGAGTTTCTGCCGCCGATCCCCACGGGCCTTTCGCGCTCGGCCATGATGCACCGCCTTGAGGAAGAGCTAGAGGCGGCCAGTGATAGGCTGGCGGGGCAGGGCTAATACCAGTGAACCAATGAAGTGACTCATAGAAAAAAAGAAACTAAACGGGATTCCCGCCTTACCCTTTCGCCCGCCGCAAGAGCGGCGGGACGAGGGCGCGGGAATGACGGTCTTATTTTTAATATCAACCCACAAGTGTCATCCCCGCGAAAGCGGGGATCCCGTTTTCTTATTTTTTGTGGATAAGTTTATAAGAGGATCGGTATAACCCATTCAAATAACTTCATTTTTATGAAACTATAAACCATCTCTCTTTGTTTTTGTTTTGTGGGGCGTGGCTGTGGTAAAATCCGCCACCTTCATGAAACCATGAGAAGTTTGACGCACGAAAAAATGATAACCCCTCCCTTATTTTGTATGAGATTCCTATGACCGAAATTTTAGATCAAGCGCAAGATGTTTCCCTTTTCCTTACTGCTCCCCCCTTTTCGGAAGATGATGATGTCTATGAACAGGGCACCTATTCCTTTAGAGGGGATGAGGACGTGGCTGTTGATCAGGAGGAGTGCGTTGAAGCGGATTCTGATGAGGCCGAAGGTGTGATCCTTGGCACTGGCGATTTAGCGTTGGATGACCGTTATATTAACGCGGTGGTAAAAGAAGCGGTAAAAGATGCCGAAAGCCTTGATCTGTTGGATCCCGAAATAAGAAAAGCGGAGAATCTGGCGCAGTTCAATCGGATGATCACCGCCCAGAGGAAGATGGTTGATGCGCTTTTGCAAATTCCTCACGCGCTTAAAACCATACAAAAATGGTATGCTGGTGTGGCCGATGGATCCGTGACCTTTAACCATGTCATTGTGCGCGGAGATACCTATAAGGCCTTAAGCCACTATAATCAAAACCCGTCGAATCCCAATGAAGTCACCTCAAAGGATGTGTTGCCTCTTTGCCGTGTCATTGGTGACGATTGTGCGGCGCTTATGGAATGTCAGTCTGTCGGTGGTCGTGGAAAGCAAGAGCAGGATTATGTTGATATATTGAGGGAAATGATCGCTGCCCAGATCATGGGTATTTATTTCAAGAAAAAGGATTGGTGGAAACTCAGCCACGCGATTGATAAAAGTTCTCTGCCCTTAAAATATCCTCAGGCATGTGCGGAAATGAAAGCGGCACAGGCGGAGATAAAAAGCGTTGAAGATTATTTTGTCACCACCAACAAAGGCTTTGTTTATAGCCTTGCCTCTAAAATGAACCCCAACCACGATGAGGTCTGGGATAAGGAGGATCGTTATCAAGCTGGTAACGATGGCCTTTTGATGGCGCTTGAGAAATGGATACCAGAACGCAGCGTCTTTTTAACCTATGCCAAGAGATGGATCGTTCAAAGAATTATGCGGGCGCAGGATGATGAAGCGCTGACCATCCGTCTTCCCACGCATGCCGTTAGAAAACATAAAAACTATATAGCGTTGCGGATGCGCTATCAAAAAGAACATGGCGTTTATCCTGCGCCAGAGGAAATGGCAGAGTTGATGAAAGAGGAAGGGATCGACATCACGGCGGCGATGCTGGAAACTTTTCATCGTATGCCCAAAGCTGTCTATGTGCCGAAAGGCAACGACGATGATGGTCCGCGCGAGTTTGCCTGTGATAAAATAAAAAGTCCTTTTGCGGTTCTTTATGCCAAGGAACAAAAAGAAGTTTTGAGCAAGGTAATGGCGTGTTTAACGCCCAAGGAAGCCCGTGTTATCGCGTTGCATAATGGTCTGTCTGATCCTTTGAATCCCAATCTTCCCGCCAAAGAACATTCGTTGGAGGCAATTGGGAAGATGTATTGTGTTACGCGCGAGAGAATACGGCAGATTGAGGTTATGGCTTTAAAAAAGATGAAGGTTCGTGGCCGGAATGCTTTCCCGCGGTATGAGCCGTAGAGTCTTGTGCGACATTTGACGCCTCGCCTCTTTCTTTGTGCGTAGCGCTGGCCTAGGATAGCGCGGTCATGAAAAAGTCTTCCACGGATAAGCCCCAAGAAAAAGAGCGTAGCAGCCTGCCAAAGCGTGCGCGGCGCTATGCTTCCGTGTCGGCGCAAGCAGCGCAGGTGGGTGTGCGGGTCGCGGTGGCGCGGGCGATGGGCGGAAAGGCGCACAGTCCTTTTGAAGCCGCGCTCCTTCGCGCCGCGCTGGGTGGGTTGAAAGGCCCTCTGATGAAAATCGCGCAGCTTATTGCCGTGATCCCCGACCTCTTGCCGCGTGAAGTTGCGGCGGAATTGGCAACGCTTCAAGCCGATGCGCCGCCCATGGGCTGGCCCTTCGTGCGCCGCCGCATGGCCGTCGAGCTGGGCGCGCACTGGCAATCCCTTTTCAAAAGTTTTGAGCCTATGGCCTGCGCCGCCGCCTCGCTGGGGCAGGTACACAAGGCGACGGGTAAGGATGGCCGCGCCTTGGCCTGCAAGTTGCAATATCCCGACATGGGATCGGTGGTTGAGGCGGATTTGCAGCAACTCAAACTGTTGTTTGGGCTGTTTGAGCGCTTCAGTGGCGCGGTGATGACGGGCGAGGCCTTTGCGGAAATCGCCGAGCGTCTGCGCGAAGAGTTGGACTATGGCCGTGAGGCGCAAAACATGGCGCTTTACGGCAAGATTTTAGCGGACGTGAAGGATGTTCATGTGCCCAAGGCTGTGCCCGCGCTGTCCACCTCGCGCCTTCTCACGATGACATGGATGGCAGGTGAGAAGTTGACCGACGAGGTTATCAAGGCGCGCTCGCAAGCCGAGCGTAACAAGATCGCCGAGACGCTTTTCCGCGCTTGGTACAAGCCCTTTTATACCTATGGCGTGATCCATGGCGATCCTCATTTGGGCAACTACACGGTGCGCCCTGATAACAGCCTCAACCTGCTTGATTTTGGGTGTATTCGCGTTTTTAAGCCCGAATTTGTGCAGGCCATCATCATGCTCTATGCGGCTTTGCGCGAGGATGACGAGGCCGAGCTGGTGGAGGCCTTCAGGCTTTGGGGTTTTGAAAAGCCGTCTAAGGCTTTGGTGGCGGCGCTGGGTCATTGGGCGCGGTTTGTCTATGCGCCGTTCCTTGAGGATCGTGTCACCGCGATGGCCGAGACGAACGCGACGGCGGCGGGACGCGCGGTGGCATCCCAAGTCTATGGTGAGTTGAAAAAAATTGGCGGCGTTTCCGTCCCGCGCCCCTTCGTTTTGATGGACCGCGCCTCGGTCGGCCTTGGCGGCGTCTTCCTGCGCTTAGGGGCCGAGGCCAACTGGCACACCTTGTTTCATGAGATGACGGACGGGTTTGACCTTAAATTGCTTAAGCAAAAGCAAGATTCTGTCCTTTCCCCCTTCACAGCCCTGCGGAAATAGGGCAAGTTAGGAGGGTCATCCGTGTGGATAACATAACCTGATAAAATGGTATGTAGATAATGACTCCTTACAAAGATTTTACAGCTCGTCTAAAATTATTGATAGCTAAGAACCCTCATTTAATCACGACCACGTTGAGCAATATTTTTACAATGCGCCTTATAGGAAACAAAACGCATGGTGATTTGGCTGAGATAGCCATTGCAGAGTTTATAAACCAATACATGTATGACTTTAAGTCTGTTCATGTTGGCAAAGACCTTTATAGGGCAAAAGAACATGAGGAAGATATAAAGGTCATTAATGAGCTTACTAAAGCCGAGTTCCCCATAAGCCTTAAAGCGTATGGCGATGGCCCCTTACAATTATCAACAGATAAACACTTTCTTATGTTTCCTAAGCTTGAAGAACTTGGGCATACGATTGAGGGGGAAAAGAAGCTTTCTAAACTTTGGGCTGATCCAGTTTTTAAAGTTTTTAGCCAGCTTAATGTTCTCCCACTTATTTATGATGAAAAAAAGCAGAGATGTAATATTCTCGTTTTTGATCACGAGCTTGCCCAGAAAAACATAAAAAAGATCATTCTTGAAGAAGTTGGAAAGGGTAGGAAACATCCTGTTTATAGATTTTATAATCAAGATGAGAATTATATTTGCGAAGTCCGTTATGGAAGTGGAACAGCTAACGCGTTGCAGCGTGGGCTTTGGACTCACACCAAAAACGGCAGGGCATACTTTGATAGCGTGACAGACGGATGGATTTCATATTCGCACAATTTAGTGCTTGTAAAATTGTTTTCTCACGCCCTTCTTTCAACAGCACGGGGACATGAAGAGGCTCTTATCAAACTAAAAACGGACATTGAAGAACAAAAAAGAAATTCAACATTGGGAAGTTTGCCCAATGTTTGATTTGTTTACAAAAGAAGATACCTACATTCCCCTCACTGAGGGCATAAAATATGCTGGATCTAAACTAAAAATAATTCCTAACATCCTAAAAGTTATTCGCCCCCTTAATGTTGATCTAGTTCTTGATGGGTTTTCTGGAACCACACGGGTATCTCAGGCTTTTGCTCAGGATGGTTACTCCGTTATTGCCAATGATCGCGCCATATGGTCAGAGGTGTTCGCGGCGTGTTATTTAGAAAACACGCATAGTCGAAACCATTATAAACCGTTTATAGATCATCTCAACAATCTCCCCCCTGAAGATGGTTGGTTTACCCAGCACTATGGTGGGGAACCTTCAGATAACCTATCCATAGGCGTGGATGGATTTAAGAAGCCTTGGCAGGTACATAATACGCGTCGTCTTGATGCAATCAGAGGTGAAATCAGTCGGCTTAATATATCAGAGGTAGAGCGTGCCGTGCTCATCACAAGCCTCATTCACGCTCTTGATGAAGTTGATAGCACGATGGGGCACTTTGCTTCTTATCTTAATGCGTGGTCGTCACGTTCTTATAAAAAAATGATTTTAACAGTGCCGAGATTATTAGCTCCACAAAAGAAACATAAGGTTTACAGAAAGGATATTTTTGATCTTTTACCTGATATAGATGTCGATTTAGCCTATTACGATCCACCTTATGGTTCTAATAACGAAAAGATGCCTCCTTCTAGGGTTCGTTATTCTGCTTATTATCATTTATGGACGACAGTCTGTCTTAATGACAGGCCACCGCTTTTTGGAAAAGTTAATAGACGGCTGGATACATCGGATACAACAGCGGGTTCAGTTTTTGAGGACTTTCGCAGAGGGGCGTCTGGGCGGTTTGT
Organism: Bdellovibrionales bacterium; assembly: GCA_041662785.1. Classification (NCBI taxonomy): domain Bacteria; kingdom Pseudomonadati; phylum Bdellovibrionota; class Bdellovibrionia; order Bdellovibrionales; species Bdellovibrionales bacterium. The sequence continues at coordinate 25,282 of JBAZRW010000003.1, forward strand.
GGTTGTTGAAGCTATAGAAGAGCTTATTAACAAAACAAAGGCAAAATATATTGTTTTGTCTTATAGCTCGTCTGGGCGCGCGACAGCTCAAGAAATAAGCGAGGTTATTAATAAAGGGGGAGACCTTCTTGAGGTTGTTGAAATAGATTATAAAAGAAATGTAATGGCTGAAATGCGTTGGACTCACGAATGGGTAAAAGAAGCCGAAAGCCCCAATAGAGAGTTTTTGTTTGTTATGGCTAAGTGATTGCGGGGCGAAGAACAACCCCCTTCACAGCCCTGCGGAAATAGGGCAAGTTAACCGTAGTCTTTCTGATTCCGTCCTGTCCTCACCCATGGTTGCCATGAAAATTGCTGTCCTAAAAGAACGTCGCCCCCTTGAAATGCGCGTTGCCGCTACGCCTGATACCGTTAAAAGGTTTAAGGCGTTGGGCTATGATGTTGCCGTGGAGTCTGATTGCGGCATTGAAGCGTCTTACCTTGATGAGGCCTATGGTGCGGCGGGCGCGGTGGTTGCGCCTTCGGCTCAGGCCGCTATGCAAGGCGCTGATATTGTACTGAAAGTCCAGCGCCCGATGAGCGCGGGCGAGGGCGTTGATGAAATTGCAGCCCTTCCCGATGGGTCTACGCTGATTGCGATGCTGAATCCCTATGCGGCGCGTGAGGAACTTAAGGCCTATGCCGCCAAGAATGTCACCGCCATGGCGATGGAGCTGATGCCGCGCATCACGCGCGCGCAAAGCATGGATGTTCTCTCTAGCCAATCCAATTTGGTGGGATATAAGGCCGTTTTGGATGCGGCCTCTGTCTTTGGCCGCGCCTTTCCCATGATGATGACGGCGGCGGGAACGGTTCCTCCGGCTCGCGTTTTCGTGATGGGCGCTGGCGTGGCGGGGCTGCAAGCGATTGCGACGGCAAGACGCCTTGGCGCGATTGTGTCGGCAACCGACGTGCGCCCCGTGGCTAAAGAGCAAGTACAAAGCCTTGGCGCGACATTCGTGATGGTCGAGAATGAGGAAACGAAGCTGGCGGAAACCTCTGGCGGTTATGCCAAGGAAATGAGTGACGATTACAAGCGCCAGCAAGCCGCCCTTATCGCAGAGACGATTAAAAAGCAGGATATTGTGATTTGTACGGCGTTGATTCCCGGACGCGCTGCGCCTAAGCTGGTTTCCAAGGAGATGGTGGTGTCCATGAAAACGGGCAGCGTTATCGTTGATCTGGCCGTTGAACAAGGCGGTAATTGCGAAGTGAGTGAGGCTGGATCCGTTGTTGATTATAACGGAGTCAAGATCGTTGGATACAAGAATATGCCCTCGCGCATTGCGGTGGATTCATCGGCTTTGTATGCGCGGAACGTGTATAATTATGTGGCCCTGTTGTCAGCCAAGGCGGGTGGCGCTTTGGACGTCAATTGGGAAGATGAGATCGTTAAAGCGGTGACCCTGACGCGCGGCGGCGGCATCGTGCATTCCCATTTCCAATCCATCTGATCGCGTTGACTTAAGGGAGGATACCCAAATGACGAACGATGAAATGTCACCTTCGATGCCTAACTACGCCGTTGCACAGTGGATCACAAGCCTTGCCATATCGGTTATTTGTTGCGCGATTTTGTTTATTGTTTTCGCGGGATATATCGTCCGTCTTCACGATACGACCAATCTTTTGTCGCTGAAGGTCGAGCTTTTGAAGGAACGCAACGACAACATGGCCTATGAGATTTCGATGTTGCGTAAAGGCCCCGTGGTTCAGATCAACGGCGTTGCGCCCGGTATGCTGAGCATCACGCAGCCAGAGGGCAATGCCTCCTCGAATGAGGCTCCTGCTGCTGGGCAGACGCCAGCGGCGGCTCCTGCTGCTCCTGCGACGGTGGCTCCCGCTGCGCCTCAGGAAAAGATGGATATCGTTATTCCGGTGGAAGAGCCCGCGCCAGCCGATGTCATTGTGCCGTCCGAGCCAGCCAAGAAAACTATTCCACCAAAAGTAAAACCGTAAGTCTCGTTCACGAGGGAAGTCACCATGGAAACACAAACACTCTTGGACGGGTTAAGCCGTCTGGCTGGGGATCAGCAAAAGTTGGCCGATGCCACCAGCGCCTTGATGGAGCAAGCCCAAAATCTTGCCCTGAACGGCGGCGGGAGTGCCAGTGGGGCGCATGGTTTCTTTATCACGGGACTGACGGTGTTCGTGCTGGCTTGTTTTGTTGGGTACTATGTCGTGTGGCGCGTCACGCCCGCGCTGCATTCGCCGCTGATGGCGGTGACGAATGCCGTGTCCTCGGTGATCATCGTCGGTGCGCTTGTGGCGGCTGGCTTAAAAGAGCTGACTCCTTCGGCGTGGATGGGATTGGTTGCCGTCGTTTTGGCATCCATCAATATCTTTGGCGGGTTTATCGTCACGGGTCGCATGCTTCATATGTACAAGAAAAAAGGTTCGTAAAGCCATGTCAGCTTCTTTGATCTCAATGGCGTATTTGGTGTCGGGCGTTTTGTTTATTCTGGCGCTTCGCGGCCTGTCTTCGCCTGAAACGGCGCAGCAGGGAAATAAGTTCGGCATGATCGGTATGGCGATTGCCATCGTCACGACCCTGCTTTTGCCGCAGGTGACGTCCTATGGCTTTATCGCCGTGGCGATTGTGATTGGCGGCGCGATTGGCGCTTTGGTCGCCAAAAAGATCAAGATGACGGCGCTGCCCCAACTGGTTGCCGCGTTCCACTCGCTGGTGGGTCTTGCGGCGGTGCTGGTCGCGGGCGCGGCCATGATGCAGCCAGAAGCCTTTGGCATGATGGAAGGCTCACGCATTCACCTTTCTAGCCTAATCGAAATTGGGCTTGGCGTGGCGATTGGTGCGATCACCTTTACGGGATCGATCATCGCGTTTGCCAAGCTGCAAGGTATCATCGGCGGCAAGCCGCTTGTGTTTCCCTTTCAGCACCATGTCAATTTGGGGCTTGGCGTTTTGGCGCTGCTCTTGATTGTTGTCCTTGTGCTGGGGCAATCGGTCACTGTATTTTGGAGCCTAGTCGGCGTGACGATGCTGCTGGGCTTCTTGCTGATCCTGCCGATTGGTGGGGCGGATATGCCTGTCGTGATTTCGATGCTCAATTCCTATTCGGGTTGGGCGGCGGCGGCTACGGGCTTTACGCTGGAAAACCCGCTGCTTATCATCACGGGCGCGCTCGTCGGTTCGTCCGGCGCGATCCTGAGTTACATTATGTGCAAAGGCATGAACCGCTCAATCTTTAATGTGATCCTTGGCGGCTTTGGCAGCGATGCAGCGGCGGGCGCGGGCGCTCATGGCGGGGGGGGGGATCGTCCTGTCAAGGCGGGCTCAGCCGAAGACGCGGCCTTTATCATGAAGAATGCTTCGAGTGTCATCATCGTTCCCGGCTATGGCATGGCGGTGGCGCAGGCCCAGCATGCGCTGCGTGAAATGGCGGATCATCTGAAAGCCAACGGCGTGAAGGTGCGTTATGCGATTCATCCCGTTGCGGGACGGATGCCCGGCCATATGAATGTGCTGTTGGCTGAGGCCAACGTGCCGTATGACGAAGTTCTGGAGTTGGACGAGATCAACCGCGATTTTGGTATGACCGACGTGGCCTTTGTGATCGGCGCGAACGATGTGACCAATCCGGCGGCCAAGACTGATCCGACCTCAGCCATTTACGGGATGCCGATTTTGGACGTGGAGAAAGCTAAGACTGTGTTGTTCATCAAACGCTCGATGGCGACCGGTTATGCGGGCGTGGAGAACGAGCTGTTCTATCGCCCCAACACGATGATGCTTTTTGGCGATGCCAAGAAAATGTGCGAGGACGTTGTTAAGGCGCTGGAAGCGTAACCAAGTGTTCTAAAAAAATAATAGTCTAATAACAAAAGAGAAAACATCATGCCTGTGTTGCGCGTTCATCTTAAACACAAAGATCGTGAGTATGCCTCAATAGATGACTACACGTTCGATATTGTCGTTGATGCTAAAAATAAACCACTAAAGAAAGTCCCATTTTTTGGCTTGTGGGGAGAGTTTAGTAAACCAGATAATCGCTATCCCGTAGTTTTGCTTTCTGATGGCCAGATTGATCTGGGTGCTGCAAGAGAAGAGGATGACCGTTTCCATAAAACGAATATGCATGAAAAAATTATAAAGGTTGGAGAGTTAGTGACCGTTTGGGAACCCAGCAGTAATGGACCGTCTGATGAATACACGCTGGAAATATCTTTAGTAAAAAATCTTTTGGAGTTGAATAATACCTATGAGCCTATGAACTAATCCGAGAAAGAAAAAAGAAAACAAACGGGATCCCCGCTTTCGCGGGGATGACGGGCTTTGTGTTTAATTTTACCTATCTATCGTCACTCCCGCGAAAGCGGGAGCCACGTTTCTTTTCTGAGTGATTTGTGCCATAAAATACGTAACACATTGATAATGAACGAAATATATTTTATCTTAAATGCGTTTTTCCTTGACTCGATGGGATGATTCTGCTATTGACATTGCTGTGCGGAGCTGTGTCCGGAATCAGAGTTCAGGGGCCAGAGCGCAGAGTTCAGGGAAGAAGGGGGCTTCGTGGCTACGCGAGGCCTTTTTGTTGGGCGCTTCAGTGCCCCGCGATAAGCATCGCTTCAAAATCTTTCACAAAGCGGGGCGTGTCGAACAGGGGCAGGGAGAGGCGCTTTTGCGTGAGGTGGTTGTGGAGCGCCTTGCGCTCGGCATGGTCCGTGGAAAGGCGCAAGGCCAGCGCTTTGTAATCGGCGAGGTTGGTCGTGATAAGCTGGGGAAGCTCCGCCGCCGTAAGGAGGCTGGCGGCGACGCGGCTGACAAAGCTTTGCCCCGCCATGGTCACGACGGGCACACCAGACCAAAGGGCATCGCTGGTCGTCGTATGCCCGCCGACAGGGAAGGTATCCAGCGCCAGATCGACAACGCCATATCGCGCCAGATGATCCTCTTGCGCGGCGGCGGGCGCGAAGTGAAGGCGTGTGGGATCGACGCCGTGCTTGGTGGCCTCTTGGCGCAGGGCATCGGGTGCAAAGGGGTTGGATTCCAAAAGCCACAAAACGGAATCCGGCACGCTTTGCAGCACCTCGCACCAGACAGAGAAAATCTCTGGCGTGATTTTGTACGTTTGGTTGAAGCTGGCCAGCACAAGCGCTTTGTCGGGCAGGCCATAGGCGCTTTTGGATAAAGGCTCGCTGGCCTTTTTCTGGCGGTCGTTGATTTGATAGGTGTGGGGCAGACGTAAGACGGTTTCGGTGAAATAGCGCTCACTGCCGCTTGGGACGGTGACGGAATCCGCGACAAACGCATCGATAAACGGTGCGCCCGTTGTGGCCGGAAAGCCCAGCCAATGCATCTGGCGCGGTGCTGGGCGATGCGCGAGGATGTCGAGCCTTGCGCCGCTGGTGTGGCCTTTTAGGTCAATGAGGATGTCGATTTCGTCAGCGCGGATACGCTCGGCGCACTGCAAGGGGGTCAGGGCGTTAAGTTCGATAAAATGATCGGCCTCATGGCGCAGGCGCTCACGAATGGCCGAGTGGTCCTCGATGCCATAGCTATAGGCATAGATTTCGAAACGCTCGCGGTCATGCAGGCTGAAAAGTTCCGCGATCAGCCACGAGGTTGCGTGCGCGTGGAAGTCCGAGGAGAGATAGCCGACGCGCAGCTTTTTGTGGGCATAAGGAGGCGGGGGAGGAAGCGGCATCAGTCGGTTAAAATGCTTGGCGCAATAGCGTTCTGCCGCCGCGCGTTGCAAAGCCGGATCGTCGAACAAAATCGCCGTAATGTTCGGCGAGAGGGAGGAGTCGGGGGCGGGCGCTTCCCGCCAGTCGCACACTTGGCGGCAGCAAAATAAGTATTGTCCGCGTCCTTCGGGATTATCGGGGCGCAGGGCCAAAGCTTTTTGCCAAAAGGCGATGGCATGAGGCAAGTTTTCTGTTCTCTGCGAAAGCTTGGCTTGCGCTTCGGGAATCTCAGGACGCTGGGGATGGTGGGGGGCCAGATCCTTGAGGGCGGCGAGGGCCTCGTCGTTTTTGTTTTGCAAGGACAGAATGCGGGCAAGGTTCATGGTCGCTTCGAACCAGTGCGGATAGGCAACTGCCGCGCGTCGGTAAAGGACGATGGCGCGGTCGGTCTCTTTCAGGCTCCCGGCCACTTGGGCGGCTAAATGCAAAAGGTTGGGGTCTTTGGGCGTCGCCAAAAGCGCCTTGCGCAAGGCTTCGTTGGCGGCGGCGAAATCACCGCTCTGCGCGAGGGATAGCAGACTGAAATAGCGTTCTTGCGCAGTTTTTGACATACCGTTTGCACTCCCGTGGACAAGCCGCTACAGTATGACGCGTTGTCGCCGTAAAGACAATGCGGGGAATGAAGAGAGCCACGGGCTTTTTGATCCCTTAGACCCATAACGATGAGATAGACGACGCTGTGTTAGCCGATATCGGTATCATTCTCCTGCTTTTGCTTTTGAACGGCTTTTTTGCGATGGCTGAGTTGGCCATTGTGTCGGCGCGTCGTGCGCATTTGCGCAAGTTGGTTGAGGAAAAGAAAAGCCGTGGCGCGAGCCTTGCTTTGGAAATGGCCGAACATCCCAATTCGTTTCTCTCTACGGTTCAAATTGGGGTTACGCTTAACAGTATTTTGACAGGCGCGTTTTCCGGCGCGACCTTTGCCAAGCCGCTTGGCGATTTCTTGAATCAATTTGCTGTTTTTGCGCCTTATGGTTCAGAAATTGCCTTTGTGGGGACTGTGGCTATCGTTGGATATTTGACCCTTGTGATCGGGGAGCTTGTTCCCAAGCGCTTAGGGCTGGCTTATGCCGAAATTATCGCAGTTCCCGTTGCGCTTGTGATGAATTTTTTGGCCAAGGGCGCAGCACCTGTTGTGTGGGTTTTGAATAAATCGACTGAGTTGTTTATTCGTCTGATAAGGCTTCATGGCTCTAGCGCTGTATCCGTCACAGAAGAAGAGGTCAAGGATCTGATCGCCGAGGGAACGCAAAAAGGCGTCTTTAAGCAGGCCGAAAAGGAAATGCTGGAAGGCGTGATGCGCCTTGCGGATTGGACGGTGCGCACCATCATGACTCCGCGCATAGATATGATGTGGCTGGGCATCGAAGACAAGGTTGAAGAGAACATCAAGGAAATCTGCGCCAGCGGCTATAGCCGCCTTCCCGTGGCGCGGGGCGATATGGAAGAAATCCTAGGCATTGTTTATGCCAAGGATTTGCTGAACATGCTTTTACGAGGCGAGCCGATTGATGTGCAGGCCACAATGCGTCCGGCGCTGATTGTTCCCGATACGACCTCGGTTTTGCGGCTTCTTGATCTGTTCAAGGAATCCAGCCAGCATTTGGCGATTATTATCGACGAGTATGGCAGCATCGAGGGGCTGGTTACGGCCACGGATGTCTTGGAATCCATCACGGGCGCGTTGCCCGATGGCGGGCAGGAGAGTGACGAGAAGCCCGTGCAACGCGAGGATGGAAGCTGGCTGATCGATGGTATGACCCCTGTTGATGAGGTTGAGATGATCATCGGTGTCAAAAACCTGCATGACAGCGGCGAGTATCATACGCTCGCGGGCTTTATGATCGATAAGCTGGGACGCATCCCTACCGCTGGCGATCATTTCCAGTGGGGAGCCTCGCGTTTTGAAGTCGTGGATATGGATGGCCGCCGCGTGGACAAGGTGCTGGTCAATCCCGATTCTACGGCGACCAAGGATGAGGAAGAGATTGATTAGTTGGGCATTCAGGATTCGGCATTCAGCATTTAGGGGGGGACGGCGTTTTTCTTGATCGTCATCCCCGCGAAGGCGGGGATCCAGCTGCGCCGTGTCTACGGCGCGCATAACTCGAAAATGCGCAGAAAACGCAATTTTTTTTGACTCATACGCCTCGCGGACGCTCGGCGCTGGATCCCCGCCTTCGCGGGGATGACGAAGGGAGAGACGGGAATGACGAAGGGAGCGACGTTTTTACCCTAATTCCCAATTTTGAATAAGGTTAAAAAAAGGGGTTGTTCTGACGCACTGAAAAGGTTAAGAAGAAAGTCACTTGTGAGGCTCGTCAGAGAGAAATGACGGAAGGCCACGCGGCTATGAGCCGCTGGAGCGCGTGGAAAGAACCGTGGCTCCTTTTGAAAAAAAACGACAAGTTAGAAAGACAGCAGAGAAAACAATGAACGATAGAAATCACAGCATAAGACAGCCCAGTTCAGGTACGCGCCGCCCTCGCAGCCGCCATCCTAGCAGCGGAGGCAGCAACGGCGGCAATGAAGGCCGTCAATCCTCTGGCAACAACAATTCGATGCGTGGCGATAATCGCCCCCGTTCGGCAGCCTCGCTTCGCCATCAGTCCTTTGACAGCAATGGGCCCGATGTGCGCGTGCGCGGCAATGCGTGGCAGGTTTACGAGAAATATCAGTCCTTGGCGCGTGATGCGACCAGCGCGGGCGACCGCGTTATGGCTGAGAGCTATTTGCAGCATGCCGAACACTACTACCGCGTGACGGAAGCGATTGAAGAGGCCACAACGGCCGAACAACAACATCAACGCGGCGGCAGCGGATCGTCGCCACAAACACAGCTACCAGCGCAGCCTCAAGCGCCTTTTGGTTCGCAGCCTGATATGCCTTCGAACTATTACACGCCGGAAGGTAAGGGGCCAAATGCTCCTGCCTCACAGCCAACGGCTGCAGGCGAGGGGCAGCAGCCCCAGCCTCAAGCTCAATCGGCAAGGCCAAGAGCTGAGCGCGTGAGCGAGCAGCGGGAAGACATGCCGCAGGCCGAAGTCACGCGTCGCACGCCGCCCCCCGTTAGTGCCTTGTTCTCAAGCGATGACGACGAGTCGGGATCTAATCCGCAGACGCTTGTGGCTGGTAAGTAAAAGCGTTGCAGGCGCTTTTTTCTCGCGCGGTTTTATGACGAACACTGTTGACATCATCACGTTCGGCTGTCGGCTCAATAGCTATGAGTCCGAGGCGATGCGCACCCTTGCGCAAAGCGCTGGCCTTGGCGATGTCGTGTTGGTCAACACCTGCGCCGTGACGGCGGAGGCGGAGAGGCAAGCGCGGCAAGCCATCCGCAAGGCGCGGCGCGAAAAGCCATCGGCCACAATTATCGTGACGGGCTGCGCGGCGCAGATTCATCCCGAACGCTATGCTGCGTTGGATGAGGTCGATCATGTCATCGGCAACAATGAAAAGCTGAAGGCCGAGACGTATGCCTCTCTTGTGTCCGAAAGGGGGGGGCAGGCGCGGGTTGTGGTTGAGGATATTCAGCGGGCAGGGCAGGCCATCGCACCGCTTGTAAGTGGGTTTGCGGGCGGGCTGACGCGCGGCTTCGTGCAGGTGCAAAACGGCTGCGATCATCGCTGCACCTATTGCATTATTCCTTATGGGCGCGGCGTTTCGCGTTCGGTTAGCGCGGCGGCGATTATCAGCCAGACGCAGACGTTGGTAGAGCAGGGCTTTCCCGAAATCGTGCTGGCGGGCGTGGACATTGCTTCTTATGGCGCGGATTTGGCAGGCAAGCCGACGCTGGGCGCGATGGTGCGCGAGATGCTGGCCGCTGTGCCAGAGCTTAAGCGGCTGCGGCTCTCCTCTCTGGATCCCGCTGCGATTGATGAGGATTTGTGGTGGCTTTTAGAGCATGAGCCTCGCCTGATGCCACATTGGCATTTAAGCTTGCAGGCGGGCGATGACACGGTGCTAAAGCGTATGGCGCGGCGGCATAGGGTCAAGGATTTGCGGGCCTTGTGCGAGCGGGCGCGGGCGGCGCGTCCCGATATTATTTTTGGCGCGGATCTGATCGCGGGTTTTCCCGCCGAGACAGATGCGATGGCTGAGGGTACGTTGGCCTTGGTGGAAGAGCTGGATTTAACGTGGCTGCATGTGTTTCCCTATTCTGCGCGGATTGGGACTCCCGCTGCCAAGATGCCGCAAGTGCCGATGGAGGTGCGCCGCGCCCGCGCCGCCCGTTTGCGGCAAGTCGGGCAGGCTGCTATGATCCGGCACTTGGAGGGGATTGTGGGGCAGCGCGTTGCGGCGCATGTCGAGCAGCCGATGTTGGCCCGCACGCCGACCTTTGCCGAAGTTCGGCTTGAGACTTCGGCGATGGTGGGCAGTGTGATCGAGGTAGAGGTTTTGGCGCGTGACGGCGAGAAACTGGTGGGAAGAGAGAGCAAAACAAAATGACGAACCAAACAGGATGGCTGGCGCGGTTGCGCGGCGGGCTGACGCGCTCTAGCGCGAAAATCGGCGACGGGATTACGGGGCTTTTTACCAAGCGCCGCTTGGATGACGCTGTGCTAGAGGAAATGGAAGAGCTTTTGATTGCCGCCGATATGGGGCCTTCTGTTGCGGCGCGGCTGGTTGCCGATTTTGGCAAGAGCCGCTTTGGCAAAGAGATTACGGATCAGGAAGTGAGGGAGGCTTTGGCCGCGCAGATTGCGGCGATCGTGGCGCCTTGCGCGAAGCCTTTGGTGCGCGATGAGAGCAAAAAACCGTATGTTGTGTTGATGGTCGGCGTGAACGGCGCGGGCAAGACGACGACGATTGGCAAGATGGCTAGTCTGTTTCACGGGCAGGGCTTAAGCGTGATGATGGTTGCGGGCGACACGTTTCGCGCGGCGGCTGTCAGCCAGCTGCAAGTGTGGGGCGAGAGGACGGGTTGCGAGGTCATCACGGGCGCGGACGGCAGTGATGCGGCGGCTTTGGCCTATCAGGCTTTGGAGAAAGCCAAGCGTGAGGACATCGATGTGCTTCTAATCGACACGGCGGGGCGCTTGCATAACAAGGCCGATTTGATGCAAGAGCTTTCGAAAATTAGCCGCGTGATTAAGAAGGTTGATCCCGAAGCGCCTCATGCGACGCTGTTGGTGCTGGACGCGACAACGGGGCAAAACGCCCACGCGCAGGTTGAGGTGTTCCGCGATTTGACAGCCGTGACGGGGCTGGTGCTGACCAAGCTGGACGGCAGCGCCAAGGGTGGCGTGCTGGTTGCTCTGGCGGATCGGTTTAAGCTGCCCATCAACGCGATTGGTGTGGGTGAGGGCGTAGAGGATTTGCAGCCCTTCGATGCTGCCGACTTCGCGCGCGCGCTAATGGGGATTGAAGGAAAAGACTTTCCCTCACGTCATTGCGAGTGACTGCAAGGAGCGCGGCAATCCATCTCCTGAACATTTCATCAGAGTCCTTCTTTGCCAATACAGGAGATGGATCGCCACGTCGGCCAAGAGGCCTCCTCGCGATGACGGGAGAGGCTGCTTAAACCAATCGCTCGCGGATGGCGCGGTAAGGCTCAATACCGTCCGTGGGGCCAAGGGCGGTGAAGACGGGTGCCCGCGAAAGGATTTTGCTCGCGATGGTTTTGATCTCGTCCTCGGTGACCTTCATGATTTGCGCCAGCGTGTCCGCCATCGGGATCGAGCGGTTATAGGTCAGGACGTGGTGGCCAAGAGTCTCGGCGCGGCGCATGACGCTTTCCTGTCCCATCAGAAGGTCGGCGCGGGCTTGCGCCTTGGCGCGGTTCAGCTCGCTTGCGCTCACACGGGTCGTCACGTCGCGCAGCTCACGGCACACGACGGGGATTAGCTCTTTTACGCGGGCGGGATCGGTTCCGGCGTAAAGGCAGAACAGGCCGGTATCTTGAAATGGCGCGTGATAGGTCGAGATGTTGTACACAAGGCCGCGCTTTTCACGCACTTTTTGGAAGAGGCGCGAGGACGAACTGCCGCCCAGAAGCGTGCCAAGCAGCCCCGCCGCAGGCGCTGTCTTGGCGTGCAGGCTGGGGGCCGGAAAGGCCATCATCAGGTGGAGCTGCTCGCTGTCCTTTTGCTGGCGCAGATCGCCGCTTTTGATCCGCGCAGGCTCATGCTTGGCGGGCGTGCCAGCGGGCAGGCGGCCAAAATAGCGCCGTGCAAGGGCGACCAGCTCATCATGCGCGATCTTGCCTGTGCCGACGATGACGATGTTCCCCGCATGGTAGTGCTTGCCGACGTAGTCCACAACTTTCTCGCGTGGCAGGCGCTCAATCACGTCCTCGGTTCCAAGGATAGAGCGGCCTATTTTCTGGCGGGGAAAGGCGGTTTCGTGCATTAGGTCGTAGATGTAGTCTTCGGGCGTGTCGCGGTCGCGCCCGATTTCTTGGATGATGACCTGACGTTCGCGGTCAAGTTCTTTGGCATCGATGACGGATCGTAGAAGCATATCGGCGATGATATCGGCGGCGCGGTCGGCATCTTCGGGAAGGACGCGGGCGTAGTAGGCCGTTTCCTCGCGGGTTGTGTAGGCGTTCATCGCCCCGCCGTTCTTCTCGATAGTCTTGGAGAGGGCGTAAGCCGAGCGGCGCTTTGTGCCCTTGAACATCATATGCTCCGTCAGATGGGCAAGGCCATTCGCGCTCCATGGCTCATGGCGCGTGCCGACGCCCACCCACGCGCCAATGACCATGCTTTCGGCATCCAGCATGGTGTCAGTGGCAACGCGTAGGCCGTTGGCGAGGGTCGAGATTTGAACAGTCATAAGGTCTTTCCTAAAACTTTTTGGTTCTGTGAATAAATAGGCTCAAACAGTAAAGCGCCTTGCTATAGTCCGTCCGCTTGAAAACCCGAAAAATTTTTCTCCGCCAAGCCGCTTACCCATAAGAGAAACCAACAACCGCGGCCAAAAAGTTTTCGGGTTTTCAAGTTGACGCAGTATGTAGAGCTATTATCGCGTCTTTTGATTCGCTTCGCAACCCTTTCAAGGAAGGGATATTATTAATAATCTCAATTATAACAATGCCTTAATAAGTGTAAAGAAAGTAACACTTTAAACGCAAGGGACTCTTGTATGGTAAATTGGTTATCACGGAGGGAAGGGAAGGATTAGCCCCAACGGCGCACAGGGCCGACATCGACATGGACGAAGTCGGACTTGGGGTAGAAGCCGACGCCGCCTCGGCTCATGAATAGGGCTGTCGTTTGTAGGCGGCGCAGCGAGACGCCCTCCATGCGGATATCGGTGGCGAGACCCTTCATGTGGTAGCTTTGACGCGCTACGCCGTCGGATTGGCTGTGCAGCGCGGCATTCGTTTGAGGCGAGCGGTAACCCGATATGATCTCAATCGGTGTGTCGGCGTGCAGCTTGCCTTGCAGATCGTGGAGAAAATCAATCAGGTTGGCCGAAATGGGGTACACGTCGCCCGTGCGGAAATCACGCAGGATATGGTTGATTTTGCCCATGGCCGAGCGGTCAAACGCGCCGTTCTTCCAATAGGTCACGCGCAATTTTTCATCTGTGTGCAGATTACGGAAAGCCAGTTCCTTCATCTTGGTGGATGAAGCGGCGCGCGCTAAAGCCAAAGACGGGTTCGCCAACAAGCAGGTCGAAGCGACAAGCCCAAGTTGAAGAAAGCGGCGGCGGTTTTGATCTGGTAACGCAGTCATTCGAAAGGTACGGTTTCCACTATTCAATAAAACGACGAGAATTCGTATGCTCTTTTTGGCAAGAAAACAAGATGTTTGCGTTTGAAGGAACTATATTTGTTTAATAACAAGAGGTTGTGTGGGAATAATCGAACTTATGTCAGAATCTGGCGGGAGGATAGCCTGTGTTGGGCTGCGCTGCAGCGGCAAGTATATGGTCAACATAGCGGCCTTGGAACATGACAATGCCTATTTCCTGTCCCGTTTTTATGGCGCGTTCGTCCTCGCAACGGCACAGGATGGTGTGGGCTTGCCCCGTCTCCATGATGATGTTGCGGATTTCTGGGATCATGCTGGGAATCATGTCGTCCAGCGCATTGGGTGTCCAGTAGAGCTTCATGAGGTCAACCCCCAGTTTGGCCCGATTGTAAAAGGGCAGGGTATGGTGGGTTAGCCCGTCCAGACAAAGACGGAATCCATGATCGTGCAAATAGTCGCGGGCGAAGAGAAAGGCTCCCATGTCGGAACAAACGTCCAGTTTGTTAAGCTCAATGACAAGGCGGCCCCGTAATCGGGGGACGATTACGGCTTCAAATTTAGCGAATTCAGGCGTTAGGATTGTGGACACGTTGAGATTTAGGCTAAAGGGGCGTGACGAAGCCACGCCATCGCGAATAAGCATTAACATAAGGCGGCGATCCAGCTTCTGCGTGAGGTATCTGAAGAGCCATGTATCGGAAGCTATGTTGATATTAGGGGCGATGGCATTTTGTAAATCTTCGATAGAAACAAAGATTTCTTCAAACAAAGCTTGGGGCGCGACATTATCAACCAATGTGTAAACCGTTTGTCGCCTTACGATATTTGTGACATCGACATTATCGAGAGACTTGTCAATTTTTTCCAGAAGATCGGGGCGCATGGGGGTGCGTATTAAAGCGGGGGCCGATTCGGCAAGGCTTTCCTGCTTTAATCGGGTTGTTTCTGCCTCTTTGAGGGCTTGTCCGACATCGGTTAAGAGAACGTCATAGTCTTTTTCCACGTTATACCACGTGCAAAAAGAATCGTTTCCCGTGGAGCTAAGGTTTTCCATAAGGGGATCTTGACTGAATAAAAGCCTGATGCGCAGGACGCTGGCTTCAAGGGCGGTCAGGGTGGCATCTTTGGCAATAAAAAATAAATCATCGTTGCTGAGGTGGAAAATCTGCCCCTCAAAGCCGCTGGCTAAAGCCGTAAATGATTCGCTCGCTATGCGGATATAGCTATCACGGCAATAAGCACTTGAAAGGTTGGAAAAGTGCATACAAAGGGCCACGCGCCCTGCACGCAGCCGTGTCAGCCTCTGGATAAGATCCAAAAGGATGGCTTCTTGCAAGGGGGGGCGGTTTTTAAGAATTTCAGGCATTGGGGGGGGTAAAAAACAGAGGAAGGATAAGATGTTAAAAATGCCTAAGCTTAGTTAATTATTAGTAACTTTGTTTTTAATCTCTGGTTGAGGATTAAGGGATAGACTGCTCATACCAGTCCTTGGTCCGCTGTACTTTTATCAGATGATGGGATCCTTTTTTACCATGACCGATATGCCCTTGACCTCACCTGCAACGGATGAATCTCCAGCGACGATGCCGGATAAGAAAAAACGTTTTTATCTGAATGCGCTGGCTGTTTCCTTGCTTGTCTTTTCTATGGCCGGTTTATGGCGCCTTGTTTCGAATTATGATCTGATGGTTGATGCTTCGGGGATGAATTTTTATGGCAGCGTTGGGATTGCCGTTCTTCCTCTTTTGTTCCTTACTTTTGTCTTGATGGAGGAATCGAAACTTGCAGTTAAGATAACTGTTGGTGATGATTACAAAACGCGTCTTGATCAGTTGCGAAACCGTCTGGATTATCGCGAGAACATGATCCGCCTAATCTCTAATCACCAAACGGGTGCGATTGCTATTTTTGATCGCCATAACCGTTACTTTTTTGCCAATGAGGTCGTTGCCAAAGAGGTTGGTAAAACGGTGATGGAAATTGTTGGGCAACCGCCGATCAAGGTGTTGAGTAATGAACAGGCGATGAAGCTAGAACTTCGCCTTGCCGAGGTGCGTGCGACGGAATATCCGATTGAGGTCGTTGAGCCGGTGGTTGATAAAAAAGGTGCTACGCGCTTTCTTAAACGTCACTATGAGATGATTGCCGATATGCCCGAAATGATGGGGTGTGTTCTCTTGCGCGAAGAGGATTTAACCGATCTAATTGTTGAGCGCGAACGCCGCGAACAAATGCTCAGGCAGGTTATTGAAACGCTTGTGGCTGTCGTGGATCGCCGCGATCCTTATGCGACGGGGCACTCTTCGCGTGTGGGTCAGTTAGCGCGTGCTATCGCTCTTGAAATGGGTTTGGAGCAGCTTCAGGTCGAGGCGAGCGAGATTGCGGGATCCTTGATGAACTTTGGCAAGGTTTTGGTTTCGCGTAAAATACTGACAAAAACTTCTGTTTTAACGCCCGATGAGCTTCAGCGTGTGCGCGATAGCATCCTTATCTCGGCCGATATTCTGGCGATCATTGGTTTTGAAGGGCCTGTTGTGCCGACGCTACGGCAGGTTTTAGAACGCTATGACGGGACGGGCGTGCCCAACGGGCTGAAGGGTGAGGAAATCCTTGTCACCGCGCGCATTGTCGCGGTCGCCAACGCTTTTGTCGCGTTTGTCAGTCCCCGTGCCCATCGTGACAGTTTGCCATTTATTGAGGCGCTCACCGTTTTGGATAAAGACGCGGGTAAGGCCTATGATGAGCGCGTTCTTGTTGCCATGCGTCATTACATTGAAAACCGCCCCAATAAACTGGATTGGTTGATGGCGTCAAAGCCTGTTTAATTTTTTTAGTCTGCCCCAACGAAAAAGGCCACCGGCTTGCGCCAGTGGCCTTTAGTGTCAGTTCGTACTTTTAGGCTGAATAGTACAGATCATACTCAATGGGGTGGGGAGCCATACGATAGGTGTCCCACTCCGCGCGCTTCAGATCAAGATAGCCTTCGATCATATCCATCGAGAACACATCGCCCTTGAGCAGGAAGGCGTTGTCTTTCTCTAAAGCCTTGATGGCTTCTTCAAGCGAGGCGCAGACCGTTGGAATCTTGGCCAGCTCCTTAGGAGGCAGGTCATAAAGATTTTTTTCCATCGCATCGCCCGGATGGATCTTGTTCTTGATGCCGTCAAGGCCTGCCATCAACATGCCCGCAAAGGCAAGATAAGGATTAGCGCACGCGTCGGGGAAACGAACTTCCACGCGCTTGGCCTTGGCTCCCGCGCCGAACGGAATGCGGCAGCTGGCCGAGCGGTTGCGCGAGGCATAGGCCAAAAGGACGGGAGCCTCATACCCAGGAACAAGCCGCTTATAGCTGTTGGTTGTGGGGTTGGTTAGCGCGTTGAGAGCCTTCGCGTGCTTGATGATGCCACCGATGTAGTACAGGGCCATATCGGACAGGCCTTCATACGTTTTGCCCGCAAACAAAGGCTTGCCACCTTTCCAGATGGATTGGTGTGTATGCATGCCCGATCCGTTATCGCTGTGCAGCGGCTTGGGCATAAACGTCGCTGTTTTGCCATAGGCATGCGCGACATTATGAACGACGTATTTGTAAATCTGCATGTTGTCGCCGCATTTCAGCAACGTGTCGAACTGGATGCCCAGCTCGTGCTGTGAGGCCGCCACTTCGTGATGGTGCTTTTCGACTTTAAGCCCCATTTGCTCCATGATCAGTAGCATCTCGGTGCGCAAGTCCTGCGCCGAGTCAACGGGGTTGACGGGGAAATAACCGCCCTTGATGCGTGGGCGATGGCCTCGGTTGCCTTCCACGTAGTCGCGTGCGGTATTGTGCGGCGCTTCGCGGCTATCCAGTTTAAAGAAGGTGTTGTGCGAGTCATTGCTGAACTTCACATCGTCGAACACGAAGAACTCGGCCTCTGGCCCGAAATAGGCCGTATCGCCAACGCCTGCCGTTGCCATGTATTTCTCGGCTTTTCTGGCGATAGTGCGCGGGCAGCGGTTATAGGGCTTATTCGACACGGGATCTATAACATCGCAAATAAGCGACAACGTCGCTTCCGTATAAAAGGGATCGACGACGGCGGTAGAGGCATCGGGGATCAGCGTCATGTCGGATTCGTTGATTTCTTTCCATCCAGCGATAGAGGAGCCATCGAACATAATGCCTTCTTTAAAGGTGGCCTCGTTGATTGTGCTAACATGATGGGTTAAGTGCTGCCATTTACCACGTAGGTCGGTAAAGCGCAGATCGACGAATTTCACGTCGTTTTTCTTCATGAAGTCTAGGACGGTTTTTGCGGTCGCCATGGTTAACCCCTGTTGCTGGACGGTTGAAAAGAAAACAAAAACGAATCGAGATTTATGGTGCGTTGCGCAAGAACTAAGCTGATATCTAAGCGCTTGACAACTTTGACGGGTTTAGATAAACCCAGTGTTATGAAGTGCTGTCACAGCCTGCTCCCACAAGGGGCGGGCGTTTTTGTTGGCAAGAGCTGCCTTCGGGTTGTTTTCTTCATCTTATGTGTGGCGGCCGTAGCTCAGTTGGTAGAGCCCTCGGTTGTGGTCCGAGTTGTCGTGGGTTCGAGTCCCATCGGTCGCCCCACCCTACGCTGCTTTGCAGCTTCGGGTGTCAGGCCACCCTCTTTTGGGTGGACTGACACATCCGAATAGAAAAAGTGTAGGGTGCCTCCCGAAGCCTCTATCGCCTGAAGCGGTAGCGAAGGTGATGGCGTAGGGAGGCTTTATCCATGTGGTATGTCTATTTTCTTAAGTTATCGAATAACGATATTTACGTTGGTTTTACAGGTGATTTGAAGAAAAGGGTCGGCGTACATAATCGTGGGGATGTTGTCGCCACAAAGCCTTATTTGCCAGCGCACTTAAAAAGTTATGTTGCTGTAGAAACAGAAGAGATAGCCATGAAACTCGAAAAGTATTTTAAATCGGGATCAGGAAAAGCAATTGCCTACAAACGGCTCTTGTCCAACTAATCTTCCTATTCAAAATCACGAACCGTGTTGGCCAAGCCTTGCTCTAAGGTATAGGGCGGAGCCCAGCCCGTCGCCTTGCATAGGGCTGCATTATCCGCGCAGAGCGAGCCGAGCAAACGATCCACGGCTTTTTGTTTCCCAGTTATTTTTCCGAGGCCTCGAAGCCATGAGGGCGGTATTGGCCAAAGGTTGGCGCGTCGTCCCATGGCTTTGGCGATAGCGCGGATAAGATCAGGTGTTGAGACATCCTGTCCATCCGTGACAAGAAAGGTTTTGTTCTTCGCCCCTTCGGACTCAAGACAGGTTGTCATCGCGGAAACCAGATTGCCGCGATAAACAAGGCTGCGTTTGTTGCAAATCATCGCAAAGGGCAGGGGCGCACCGCGTCGAACAATTTGCATCAAGGCACGGAAGTTAGCGCGGACGCCCGCGCCGTACACCAAGGGTGGGCGCAAGATCGTTACGGCCATCGGCGTTGTTGCGGCCAAAGCCATAAGCGCCGTTTCGGCCTCGGCTTTAGAGATGGCATAGGGATCTTCGGGTGCGGGCGCATCAGCCTCGGTATAGGGCGTATCGCGCCCCTCGCCGTTGACTTTAATTGTGCTCATGAACAGAAAGCGCTTCACACCAGCCTCGGCGGCTTGTTGCGCCAGATGGATTGTGCCTTGTGTGTTAACAGCACGGGAAACGGCGAGAGGATCGGTGGCGCTGTCCTTCATCACATGCACGCGAGCCGCCAGATGCACTACGGCCTCGCAGCCTTGCAAGGATTCGCGCCAGTCGGTGGTATCGCCCAGCTCCCCTACCATGACGCTTTCGCAAGGCAAAGGGATGGAGGAGGGAGAACGTAAGGCGCAGCGAACGTCCCATCCCTTTTCAAGGGCAGCAGCGATAAAGGCGCTGCCGATAAAACCTGTCGCGCCTGTGACAAGAACCTTCATGAACGTGCCTTAGAAAAACTATTGTATATCTCTAAATGCTTTTTGACGACTTCGCGAATGTCAAAGGCTTCCTCAGCCAGCTTGCGACCCGCGAGTCCCATGGCTTGCCTACGCTGTGGATCCAGAATGAGCTTTTCAAGGCCGTTCGCTAGTGAGGCCGCATTGCGAACGGTCACAAGAAGTCCTGTCACGTCCGGTGTTATGGCATCGCGGCATCCGGCGACATCGGTGGTAACAACAGCGCGACCACAAGCGGCGGCTTCCAGCAAAGCTTTGGGCATCCCCTCGCGGTAGGAGGGCAAAGCGACGATATTCGATTGTGGCAGAATGGCGGGCATGTCGGCGTGATGCCCCCATGACTCGACAATCCCTTCACGCACCCATCCTTGGATTTCATCTTCGGTCAGGCTGGCCGGATTAGCGGGATCGGTGGAGCCGACAAGGCAAAAACGTGCCTCAATGCCTTTGTTTTTGAGAAGGCGGGAGGCTTCAGCAAACTCGCGCACACCTTTATCGACCAGAAGTCGCGCTACCAGCATGACGACGGGCGTGCCTTCGGGTTCGGGCTTCACGTCATAGGCCGAAAGGGAAACGCCAGAGCCCCTGATAAGAACCGTTTGCGTTTCCTTGATCCCAGCGCCTTGCATTAAGGCGTGGCGGTCATCGACATTTTGGAAAATAACTTTTGTGCGAGCGCTGCCAAGCGCAAACCTATAAAGATCCAGCACGATGGAGCGACGAAGACGCGCCCTGATCCCTTGATCCAGAAAAACGAAACCAAGGCCAGAGACGGCAGCCACGCAGGCGGGGATCCGCGTCAGCCGCGCCGCAATACCACCAAAGATGACAGGCTTGATGGTCACAAGGTGGAGAATGTCGGGGCGCAGTTTTAACAGAAGAAAAACAATTTCAAAAAAGCTGGCAAAATAGGAAGCAAGGCTAGCCTTCCCCCGTTCAAGCGCGAGTGGGTGAACGATGATGCCGTGGCTTTCTAGGACTTCTTTTTTATCTGACATGCCGCACGCGACATGAACGCCATAGCCCTGACGCTGCGCCTCTAGCGCGATGGGGAGGCGGTGCGAGAGGAAGAACCAGTCAACATTGACAATATAAAGAATCGTTTTCTTCATGGCTTATTATGCTCCAGCCATGCCTCAAACATCAAGATATCCCATAGGGGATAGGCCCAATTGCGCTTACCGGATAGATGATCGCGCCATTTTTCGCGGATGGGTTTGGGGTTAAAGAAGCCCTCACGCCTTAGGCGCGTTTCATCCAGTAAATCTTCTGCCCATGTTTTGAGCGGCCCGCGCAGCCATGAATCTAGCGGCACGCCAAAGCCCATTTTAGGGCGCTCGATCAGTTCGCGTGGGACATAACGATCAAGCACTTGCCGCAGAGGCCACTTGGTTTGTCCATCCCGTATCTTTATGGATTGGGGAAGGCTCCATGCAAAGGCGACAACGCGAGGATCAAGAAGCGGTACGCGCGTTTCTAGTGAAACAGCCATCGCGGCACGATCCACCTTGGTCAAAATATCGTCCGGCATGTACGAAAGCATGTCGAGCGCCATCATGCGCTGCACGTCGTCTAGCCCTTCCATGTCGGGCGATAGGCTTGTCAGCATAGTTGGCGGTTCCTGTCCTTCTATCACGATAGAGGCCGGATCGCTCCAATGTGATACCAGCGAGCCGTAAAGATGGCTGACCGAGGGGCTGGCCAGCGCGTTCGCGCCCTTGTGCATCTTGTCGCCCACATTTGACCATGAAGGTTTTCGAGAAGTGAGGGAAGTCATTAACGCCACGCCGCGATTCCAGCTTTGCGGCGGAATGGCGGTGATAACCCGCGCCATCAGGCGGCGCAATGGGAGCGGGATTTTCGCAAGGCGGCTCCATGCCGAGGCGGTGAGCTGATAGCGCGTGTATCCGCAAAATAATTCATCGCCGCCGTCACCCGATAGGGACACGGTGACGTGTTGCCGCGCCAACTGTGAGACGAGAAAGGTTGGTATCTGCGAGGAGTCGGCAAAAGGCTCGTCGTAAAAGCGGGGCAGGGAAGGGATCACGTCCATCGCTTGCTGCGGCGTGACGTAAAGCTCAGTATGATCCGTGCCAAGATGCTGCGCGACGGCCTTGGCGTGCGCGGCCTCATCATAAAGCGCGTCTTGAAAGCCGATGGAAAAGGTTTTGACGGGGCGCGAGGCGCTGGCCTGCATCAAGGCGACGATGGTTGAGGAGTCAATGCCGCCTGACAGGAATGCGCCCAGCGGCACATCAGCCATCATCTGTGATTGAACAGCGTCTTTTAGAAGAACCTCTAGCGCATCCACGGCCTCTTGCGGTGAGCCTTGAAACGGATTGAGGACGCCTTCTCGTGCCACATCCGCGCCCGACCAATAGCGCGTTATGGTCGGGGCCTGTTCGCCTTGCGCCAACGTCAAAAGGCATCCGGCCTCTAGCTTATGAATCCCGCGATAGATAGAGGATGCGCCCCCAATACAGTTGTGCCGGAGCAAAAGGCAAAGCCCATCGCGATCAATCTCTCCTTCAAACGAAGGATGTTCGCGAAGCGCCGCAACTTGCGAGGCAAAAAGGAAAGTGGGTGAGCCGCCTTTTCTTTGCCAGCCGTAGTAAAGCGGTTTTTCGCCAAGGCGATCGCGTGCCAGCGTCAGAGACTTCTCTTTTTTGTCCCAGACGGCGAGTGCAAACATGCCGCGCGTTTTTCTAATCGTGGCTTCGATGCCCCACGCGT
This sequence comes from Bdellovibrionales bacterium, assembly GCA_041662785.1. Classification (NCBI taxonomy): domain Bacteria; kingdom Pseudomonadati; phylum Bdellovibrionota; class Bdellovibrionia; order Bdellovibrionales; species Bdellovibrionales bacterium. The sequence continues at coordinate 47,410 of JBAZRW010000003.1, forward strand.
CAAAACCAGCGACGAGCGTTTCCGTATCAGAATGACCTTTCCAAGCCGCAGGGGCGCGGCCAGTTTCTTGCAGGCCTTTACGCAAATCGCCATGATTATAAATCTCGCCGTTAAAGACGATTACAAACCGCCCGCTGGCCGATGTCATGGGTTGATGCCCCGCAGGGGACAGATCGACAATCGCAAGGCGGCGGTGGCCAAGGGCAACTCCGGCGGCGCTGTCGATCCACGCCCCCGCATCGTTAGGGCCACGATGCGCCAGCGCATCGGTCATGTTGGTCAGGAGAGATTCACCCTCGCCGTCGCCAATCCCGCTCCACTGGATAAAACCCGCTAATCCGCACATGTAACGCGCCCTTTTAGGCTAGAGAGCCTCAAAAGAAGGATAAAGGTCACAAACCACGCCAGCATGGCATAACGATTATCAGGATGAAAGAAAAACAGAGGAAGGTGAAGGCCTAAAGCTGAGAAAAGGAGAAGGCCTGTTGTTTGCTCGATTTGTTTTTTCCATACCCGTTTGATGAGGAGGTAAGAAAGACTGGCGAGGATCAGAGAATGGAACGCCGCAACAAGAGCCATATCGCGGAGCTGCGTTGTATAGCTATTGCCCAGCCAGCGTGCCCCCTGTTTGAGGACGGATAAAACGGCAGGGTCATGCCATGCGCCGCTGGCAATGGCGCTCGTGGCATTCATATAGGTAGAGAGCGGCACTAGGAGATTGGTGTGATGCTCGCCCGCGCTGGTCAGAAGAACAAACTGGCTGCCAAAATACATATTATGGAGGAGACAGACGGCGATTGCAGAAAAGCCTGCTCCCAGAAAGAGTATGTTGAACACTTTTTTATGGCGCAAAAGGACGATGGCGCAGAATACGATAGACAGCACGCTGGCCACGACCAGATTGGGGCGAACAAAGGTTGCCAAGGCCCACAAAAGCCCTGCCGAGAACCAAAGACCTGTTGCGGGTGATGTCGGGTTCCTGATGCCGCGTGTTGCAAGGAGGAGGCCCGCTAGCCAAAGGCTGTAGCCCACAGGCTCGGCCATTGAGCGGCTGGAAAGGTCGATAAGGGAGGGATAGGCTCCACCGATCACGTTGACGGCATAGGGAAGAAGGCCGAGAGCCAAGGTGGGCAGAGTCCAAAACTCGATATCAAGTTGTTTGAATAAACGCCAAATCAACAGCGGGAAGAAAAGGACGGCCATCGCCTCGCCATAACGCATCTCACCGAACACTATATTCTCAAGGGCTATGACATAGCGAAGGCCGGGCATAAAATAGAAAACGTCCTCGCCGCCGCGCAGGGCCTTCATCCAATCGCCATTGAAAAGAGCGCGGGTAATCTCGCGCCCATAGCTGGAATGGACAAGGCCGTCATCGCCGCCGCCATAGGGGATAACGCCTAGCAAAAGGGAAGGGTTATGAAACGCAAAGATGAGCGCGGCAGCGAGTGTCAATCCGGTGCCGTAGGCAAGGGCTTTCCATCGAGGGCGCAGGGAGAAGAAAACGAGGCAGAAGACGCCCAAGCTCGCCAGTGCCAAATCTAAAACCCTCCATGCTTTTTGGCTTGCTGTCCAGTCTAGGGTCAGGCTTGTTTTTTCTTGAGGGTCAATGAACCCAACCCAGATTTTTTGGGCAGACGAAGCGAGGGAGAGTGTCTCGCAGCTTGGTGTTTCGTGAAATTCACGATTAAGGGAAGAAACGGCCTTTTTATCGGCTCCCGTTTCGCGCCATAACGCGCCTTGCCAGCATAGCGTGCCGCCCTCCGCTTCTGGCGGAAGCGTCAGTTCAAGCCAAAACGGCGCGGTCTCTCTTCTGATATCGCTGAGGGGGTTTCCGTCCGCGTCCTTATTGTACCAGTTAAAGGTTAGCTCATTGAAAGCGCCAAGGCGCGCCGTGAGCAGATCATGAATGTCGATAAAGCGATTAAGTCGCGAGATGTCTTTTGCGCGTTGCCAGAAATTATCTGATGACCAGCCTACGGGTTCAGTGGGCCACGCAAAATACTGCCAGCAGCCATAGGTCGCCGGATTACAGCGCTGACCGGCGGGGTAGGCGCGGTTGAAGGTTTGTGCAAAGTCGGCTAGTACAGGGTGCGGAAGGGTCGCGCGCCAAGGCTCGCTTTGCGGTTGGCCTTGGGTCAGGAAAACGTGGCTGCGCTCTTCCACTTGTGCGATGGGTAGGTTAACGCGGATCGCGATCAGTGCAATCATCGCGAGGGACACAAGCGCGATGCGCCTTCCATCGGCTTTTTGCTGGGAGAAAAATAGAAAAAGCAGGCCGGCCATCATGAGCGCTAGACGGAAGAGGGCATTAATAGGGGGAATAAGAACCGCAACCAAAAGAATAAGAAACCACATCGTAAAACCGACGGAAATTCTTTGTGGTGGGGTTTTGGTCATGGATGCGTCAAAGTGCCCAAAAGGGTTAAGGGAGCTACCTTGCTTTTAAGAAATATGTGAATTAGAGTCAAACAAGCATCTTTGTTATCTCTAACTTTTTTTGATTCATGCCCCCTATTCTCCGTCTTCTTAGGCCTCTCCAGTGGGTCAAAAGCGCCTTTGTCGCCGCGCCGCTGTTTTTTAACGCCCCCCTTTGGTCAGCGCAAACGCTGGCGCTCGTGGCATGGGGTATGGCCGCTTTTTGCCTAATGGCTAGCGCAGTTTATGTTTTGAACGATTTGATGGATCGTGAGGCCGATAGAGAACACGCCGTCAAAAGGTTGCGCCCCCTTGCGAGTGGCGAGGTTTCTCCCTCTCTGGCTTACGTTCTTATCCTTGTACTCCTCGTCATTGCCTTGGAAATTGCGACGTGGCTTGGCGGCTTGTTTCCTGTCTTCCTCCTTTCATATGGTGCGATTCAGCTTCTTTACTGTTTCTGGCTTAAGAATCATGCCCTGATTGATGTGATGACGATTGCCATTGGCTTTGTTTTGCGTGTGCTGGCGGGGGCGGCTTTGATTGATGTGACGCCAACCTCGTGGATCATTATTATGACAATGCTTCTTGCCTTGTTTCAAGGTCTGGCGAAGCGGCGCGATGATCTCGTGCATGCGATGGAGGTCAGCCATCGGCGCAGTCTTGTCGGCTATAATAAGCCATTTCTGGATGTTGCTATTTCTGTGATTCTGGGCGGCCTTCTTGTCGCCTATCTGATTTTTACAACCGATGCTGCCGTGATTGAGCGTTTTGGAACGGAAAATCTTTTTTATACAGCTCCTCTCGTGATTCTTGGCATTCTGCGCTACTTGCAAATTACACTGGTCGAAGAAAAATCAGGTTCACCGACCGAGGTTGTATTGCGTGATAAGTTTATGATTTTCTCTATCCTTGGGTGGGTTGTTTCCTTTTTTGTGGTGCCCCATGTGTAACTGCGAGGCAGGGGCTATTCGCCGCGACATCGACGCTCTTTTTAAAAACACGCCTTGGCTGCTTCGTATGCTGGCGACGCTTCGCCCGTTTATCTGCCCTTTTGAGGAAATTTTGAAAGAGGTTCCGGCAGGCGCTTCGACCTTGGATATTGGCTGCGGGCAGGGGCTTTTGCTCAACCTTTTGGCGCAGCGTAAAATGATTGCGTCGGGCATCGGGTTTGAGGCGAATGAAATGACCTTGGCGATTGCCCGTCAAACAGCGCAGGAGCATGGGCTGGGCGGACTTTCCTTTGTGCAGGGCATGACCCCCGACCAACTGCCGCAAGGCCCCTTTGGGCTTGTGATGATGATTGATGTTCTGCATCACGTCAGCGTCAAGGATCAAAAAGGCTTGTTTATGGCGGCGGCGTCGCGCGTGGCTAAAGGGGGGTGCTTTATTTATAAAGATATGGCGATGAGGCCCCTGTGGTGCGCTTGGATTAACCGCCTGCACGATCTGGTTTTGGCGCGGCAAATTATCCATTACGTCCCGTTTGAGATTGTCCAATTGTGGGCACATGAGGCAGGGTTTAAGGTTTTGCGCAGCGAGTCCTTGCGTCGGCTGGCCTATGCGCATGAGCTTCTTGTTTTGGAAAACCCCATATGATCTTTGCCGCCGTTCCTTCTCCTTACTTTATCGCGTTGGCTGTGGCGGCCAACAGTGGCGCGACGTTGTTTTTGAAAAAGGCGATGCAGGGGCAAGCCTCTCTTTTGGCGACGTTTCCTTTTTTGTCGCCATCTGTTTTGGCCTATGGCGCCGCCGCGCTGTTTTTCTATGGCGCAGCGTTTATTCTTTACGCGTTGACGCTTCAACGGTTGCCTATTTGTCTTGCCTATCTCGTTATAACCTCGCTCACACAGATTGTATTATTGAGCTATGGTGTAACGTTTTTACAAGAATCACTAAGCCCAACGGCATGGGTTGGCGTGGGGCTGACATTGACGGGCCTCACCCTTATCTTTCTCCCGGTAGGACGGTAAGAGAACATGGGCTTTCTTCGTTTGTTCCTAGCCTTGGGCGTGATCGCGGCTCATACATCCGGCAGCCCCTCCTTTTTTGTTGGCGGGCGTGAGTCCGTCCTCCTTTTTTATATTATCTCTGGCTTTTACATGAGCCTTATCCTGAATGAGAAATACACAGGTGTAGGCTCTAACATCGCTTTTTATAAAAGCCGTTATTTGCGCCTGTGGGTTCCCTATGCCGTCGCAATGGTTTTCGTAGCGATAGGATTCTTGGCATCGGGCGTTTGGCGTTTTTATGCTGAAACCTATCAGGCCTTTCCTGCGGGCTATGCCGTCTTTGCGGGGCTGTCGAATATCTTTATCTTGGGGCAGGACATTCTGTGGCTGGTCAGTACCCGCGCGGGTGAGCTGGTGTTACGCCCGATGGGAGCCGAAGGCTTTAACGGCGCATCGCTGGCCATGAATGGCCCCGTTTTTTCCGTAAGCTTAGAGCTGTACTTTTATATGCTTGCGCCGTTTATTGTTCGGCGAAAGAGGACGGCTTATTTGTTTGCTCTAACGGGGTTGGCCTATCATGTGATGTTGCGCGCGGGGCATCTTTCCAGCCTTGGCCTAACCTATCACGTCTTTCCCGCGACGGTTGCCTATTTCGGGATGGGCGCTTCGCTTTATCATCTGTCTAAAAAGGAGCTGTGGCAGAAAAGTGATCTTGCCTTTATCGCTGTTGCTGTGGGCTTGATCATGCTCATGAGCTCCACCTTCTTGCCAAGGCCGCTTCTTATTGGCTTTATGGTCGCGTTGCCCTTCCTTTTTGCGCTGATGCGTAGGATCGCGTTTGACCGTTGGTTGGGTGAGCTTTCATACGGCGTTTATATAATACATCTCCCTTTGCTGATGATTGTGAACAAATGGACGCATGATTTTTGGGGCGTGGGGCAGTTTTGGGGGATCGCGCTCACTTCTATCCTGCTTAGCATGGCACTTCATCACGGGATCGAAGTGCCCCTCACGCGCTACCGCGAGCGTCATTTTGCTTCGCGGATGATTTCCAAATAAAGCGCCTCATATAAAGCCATCATGCGCGTGAGCGAGAAATGCGCCTCTACGTGCTCCTTGCCCTTGCGGCCAAGCTCGGCACGATAGGCTTCTGGCGCCTCGATCATGGCTGTAAGTGCCGACGCCAACGCTTTGGGTGAGGAGGACGGTACGGTCACGCCGCCTTCACCAAGAAGAGCGGGCAGGTCGTCCACGTTAGTCGTAACACAGGGCTTTTCCATCGCCATCGCTTCGGCAACGGCAAGGCCAAACGACTCCGTAATGGAAGAAAGGCAAAAGATATCCATGGCTGCCAAGCAGTCGGGGATATCGGCGCGTTCGCCCATCAGATGAAAGGCGGCGGAGGCGCTCTCACGCCCGATCCAAGCGTTTAGCGGCGGGTTGGATTTGGTCATATCCGTCCCTACCAACATAAAATGAACGTTTTTGTTTTGCGATAAAACAAGTCCTGCCGCGCGGACAAGCGTTTCGATATCCTTGGTTCCATTAAATCGCGCGACGCAACCGATGACCATCGCACTATCGGGAATCCCTTCTTCTTGCCGGAGGCGCGTTCGGGCTTGTGGGGTAGCTTTCATGGCCACAATATCAAGGCCGTTCGGGATTACGACGATTCGGCTAGAGTCATAGCCGCGCTGCGCGTGAAAAAGGCTGCAGGCCTGTGAGACGGCGATGATCTTGACGGGAATCCATACCGACAACCTTGCGCAAAGGGGCAGAAGCCAGCGCGCTGAAGCCGTTCCCGCCAGCGCAATGTTACAGGCGTGAAGGCTCCATACGACATGGGGGCAGCCCGCCAACCGCGCCACGATCCCGCCGATAAGGTCAGCGTGAACCATCCATGTTTGCATGATGTCGGGTTTCGTTTTCCTGATAAGGCGGTAAAGCGCCCATAGGACGCGCGGCGCATCAATAAGAGAGTGGAGACCCAAGGCGTGAACGGTCACGCCTTTTTCTTTCAGGCGCACGCCAATAGGCCCTGTGTCCGTCAACGAGATGACCTCGTGATGAAACGCGGGCGAGCCTTGATGCCGCTCAACAAGGCGCTGCAGCATGATTTCTGCGCCGCCCGTGTTCAGGCCGATGATAAGGTGAAGAATACGCATACTTTTTGACTAAAACACATTGGCGATGGCTCGTCCAGCGGTGCTGTAAGTGCCTTGGCGGGCTCCTTTGACTTTGGGCGGTGAAGTGGGGTAAAAGTCTATCTCCTTGTTTTTAACCTTTATGCGCGATTAACATGTCAAAACCCCAAAAGATTCTGGTCACGGGAGCCGATGGCTTCATAGGCTCTCACTTGACCGAAGAGCTTGTTCGTCAAGGGCATGACGTGACCGCCTTTGTTCTTTACAACTCCTTTGGCTCATGGGGCTGGTTGGATCACTGCTCGCCTGACGTGCGGGGCAAGTTTAAGGTTTTCTCCGGCGATATTCGCGATCCCAACGGCGTTAGGACGGCGATGGCGGGCATGGATGCTGTCATGCACCTTGCGGCGTTGATTGCGATTCCTTTTTCCTATCACTCGCCAGATTCGTACGTCGATACGAATATCAAAGGGACGCTGAATGTTTTGCAGGCAGCCCGCAGTGAGGGCGTGGCGCGGATTATCCATACCTCCACCAGTGAGGTTTACGGGACGGCACGTTATGTGCCAATTGATGAGGTTCACCCGCTGCAGGGCCAGTCTCCCTATTCAGCGACGAAGATTGCCGCTGATCAGTTGGCGATGTCGTTCTTCCTTTCATTCGGCACGCCTGTCGTGACGGTGCGCCCGTTTAACACCTATGGTCCTCGGCAATCCGCCCGTGCCGTGATCCCGACGATTATCACCCAATTGGCGGCAGGGCAGAGGCAGATAAAGCTTGGCTCGCTTCATCCTACGCGTGACTTCAACTATGTTGAGGATACCGTGGCAGGTTTTATTGCCGCCCTAACAGCAAAGGGCTGCGTTGGTGAGACGATCAATTTGGGGAGTAATTTTGAGGTGAGCATCGGCAAAACGGCGCAGATGATTGCTCAAGCGATGGGCACGCCCGTTGAAATCCTCTCCGATGACGAAAGGCTTCGCCCTGCCAAAAGCGAGGTTGAGCGTCTGTGGGCCTCGAATGAAAAAGCTAAGAAGCTTTTGGAATGGGCGCCCTGTTATGGCGGTGAAGAAGGCTTTGCAAGGGGGCTTCAAAAGACGATTGAGTGGTTCATAAACCCCGAGAATCTGAAAACCTATAAAGCGGGGATATATAATGTCTAAACGCGCTGTGATCCTCGCGGGCGGGAAGGGGACGCGGCTGCGTCCCTATACGACCGTCCTTCCCAAGCCGCTTATGCCGCTAGACGATCGACCGATCCTTGAAATTGTGATCAGGCAGCTTGCTAAGGCGGGGTTTGATCGCGTGACCTTGGCCGTTAATCATCAGGCGGAGCTTATCCAAGCGTTTTTCCAAGACGGCGCGCGGCTTGGTGTATCTATCGACTATTCTTTAGAAGATAAGCCGCTTAGCACGATGGGGCCGTTGAAGCTTATCCCTGATTTACCGGATCACTTTTTGGTGATGAATGGCGATATTCTTTCCGATCTTGATTATGGCGCTTTCTATGACAGGCATGTTCAAGCGGATCGTCTGTTCACGGTTTCCTCGATGGAAAGGGAGCAGCGCGTTGATTATGGCGTTCTTGATTTGAACGAGGCAAACGATTTAGTGGGCTTTCGCGAGAAGCCTAGCCTGACCTATCACGTCAGCATGGGCGTTTATATGGTCAGCCGTAGGGTTTTGGATGTTATCCCTGAAGGCCGATCTTACGGATTCGATCAGTTGATGCTTGATCTGATTAAGACAAAAACACCCGCAACCGTAGTCCCGTTCGATGGCTATTGGCTGGATATCGGCAGGCCGGACGATTACGAAAAGGCGCAGAGTGAGTTTGCTGCCATGAAAAGCAGGTTCCTTGATGATTGATGCCCTTGTGACAGGTGCAGGCGGCTTTGTGGGGCGAGCGCTTGTGGCTCGTTTGAAGGCCGAAGGCCGTGACGTTTTAGCATTGGATAGAGCCGCTGGTGAGGTTGAGGACGCCGCAACGTGGGAGGCTCTTCCCGCCGCTCGCTGTGTTTATCATCTGGCAGCGCGCACCTACGTCCCCGATAGTTGGCGTGATAAGGCCGCTTTTATTAAAACAAACGTGATGGGAACTGAACAGGCATTGGCCTATTGCCGCCAGCATGGCGCTCGCCTGATTTATTTAAGCGCCTATGTTTATGGGATTCCACAAAACCTGCCGATTGCTGAAGAGCACTCTGTTTCTCCCAATAATCCCTATGCCCTTTCAAAACACTTGGCCGAACAATTGTGCGCTTTTGCGGCGGCGTTTCAGGGCGTGGACGTAACGGTATTGCGGCCTTTTAACATTTATGGTGTTGGGCAGCGTTCGGATTTTCTGATCCCTACGATAATAGAACAAGTCAAAAGGGGAGATGTCATTCGCGTTAAAGACCTCGCGCCGCGCCGTGACTATGTTTATATCGATGACGTGGTTGAGGCGATGGTGAAGGCTGCAGCCTGTCCCTCTGGCTATCATGTGTTAAATATTGGAAGCGGCCAATCCTCTTCGGTAGAAGAGATTATTGCCACTGTCCAGCGCGTGGCGGGGACGTCTTTTCCCGTTTATTCCGAAGAGCAGGTCAGGGCGCAGGAAATCCCCGATGTTGTGGCAGATGTGCGGTTAGCCAAAGACGTTTTGGGCTGGTCACCGCGCACGTCGTTTGAGGAAGGAATACGAAACCTTATACGGATGGAGACGGCTTGATGAAGACGTCTGTTATTGTCTCCAGTATGAACCGCAAGGTAACGCTTTTGCGCCTGATGGACAATCTTGTCGCGCAAACGAATCGGCCTGATGAAGTGATCGTGGTTGAGGCCGGCGGTGGCACATGGTCGCCGGATGAAGTCCCCTCAGCCCTTCGTGCAGGCTTTAACGTCCTTTATGCCAAAGGCGAAGCCTTAGCGGTTTCGCGCGATAAGGGCCAGCAAGCGGCTACGGGGGATGTTCTTTTCTTCCTTGATGACGACATTGTCATGCCGAATACCTATGTCGCGCAAGCGCTCGCCTATCTAGCCGCTAACCCTTCCGTTATGGCGGTGGGGGGGGCTTATGTGGATAAGGATGCGCCGGATCGCGCAGACTCGAAGCACCTTTTTGCGCGTCTGATGGGGATTCATGGCGATGGACACGCCAACCGTCTTTTGCCATCGGGCTGGACGGACTATGTGCGTGGGCTCTATGCGCAAGAGGTTTCTGAGGCCGAATGGCTTTTTGGATGCAACAGCGTTGTGCGTGCTACGGCCTTTCCTAAGGCGCAATTTGCCACGGGTATGGCGGCGTGGTCGTTCTTAGAGGACGTTTTCTTCGGTCGTTCTTTGATGAAGAATTTTGGTCTGTGCCTACGCGTTCTTCCGTCCTTGCGCGTCATTCATGATCCTCCGTCAAGCGGGGGACGGATTAGTCCTGCCACGCTGCGGATGCGCGTTTTGTACCGTTATATTCTTTGGCGCGAGCATGTTGCCAAGAACCTAAAAAGCCGCTTTATGTTTGCCTTGGGCATGCTTGCCAATCTGCTTTTGATGATCAAGCAGGAAAAGCGTTTTTGGGTTGTTCCTGAAAGCCTTAAAGCGACGCTTTTTATCATCAAGAATCCAAACCTGTCATGGGAAGAAGCCAATGAGTTTATTTTTTCGAAAACGTAGCGTCTTTGGGCGGTTTCCGTTCGTTTATGTGATCCAGCTTTGGGATAATCCGGCATATTTCGTTTCTATTCTAAAAAGGCTTTTTATTTATAAACGCGACACAACAGATTATGCGCCGTGCTACAAGAACCTCCATTTTCTCTCGGCGCAGGAAACGCTAGAAGATTTAATGGCAACGGGAAAAAGTTTGGCGCGATACAGTGATGGCGAGATTGGCCAGCTGGTTGGCGCAGGGGAATACCCGCCGGATTCGGATTGGTGTCAAAAGAACTCTAAGGCGCTGATTGCTGATCTTACGGCATCGCTTTCTTCAACAGACTCACGCCTGATGGTGGCGGTGGATCCTCCGTCGACCTTTTTGGCGGCTCGCGACTCTGTTCATTCCATCCGCTTTGAATATGCGATGTGGCTGGATACGCGTCGCCTTTTATGGAAATACCTAAACCCCAGCGTTCGTTATGGTCACTGCCATCTTTTTATCAAGGCTAACTGCCCTGATCTTGATTGGGCGCAGTTGAGGGATTTTCTGAGCGATAAAGACATTATTATCGCTACAGGGCATGTGGAGAAGCTGAAGCATTTGCAGCTGGGGCGTAGGACGTTCTTTATCGAGTGCGGGACGGAAAACGCCTATGAGAAAAAGGAAGCCATTAGGGCAGCAATCCTGAAAAAGATCGAGGAAGAAAAACTGAATAAGTCGTCCACGATTGTTTTCGCCTCGCTTGGCCCCACGGCGGCCATTCTGGCTCATCAAATGTTGAACACAGGGGTGTGCTTGTGGGACACGGGCCATATGTTTGAGTTTGCAGCTACAGGTTTTATTGAGGACGTTTTTAAGGTCTAACCTTCTGCTGCGTTTTCATCCGCTTCTGGTGGGGCGAACCCGTACAGGAGCAAAAGCGGAAAGCCCAACGTTGATGTGATCATTTCTTCTTTGACCATAAGCAAAAGGAGCGCGGCCGCAAAGACTTTGTTTTTCATGCCGGGCTTCAGTCCGATTTTGACGATCACAAGAAATGAAAGAGCCAAGGCCAAAATCATGGCAGGTAAGCCCGCCTGCAAAAGCCAACGGCTGGCTACGGGATCAAAACCGCCGCCTTCAGAATACCGTGGGATTCCGTTGCCAAGCCAAAAGGTTTTTATGTCATGGGGCGCTTTGTATTGCGAAAGCGTATCCTTAGAAGAGTAGTCCTGTTTGAAATCGCCTGTTGCGACCACTTGAACGGCTGGCATAAGGCGAACATCAAAATGATAGGTAAGAAGCCGTTGAAGGCGTGGCGTTCCTGCCATAAACATGGTGGATAACACTAGAATCATAGCAATAAGAGCCCGTCTGTTGACCATCAGTAAAAACGGCCAAAGGAGGCATAAAGTTCGCGCACCGAATAAAACAGAAAAGCTGTTGATTACGGTTAGGGCCACCGATGTCGCTTTCTTGCGGTTAATAAGAAGAACGACGGATAAAAAACCAAGGAACGAGGAAACCTGAAAATTGTTCAAAAGTCCTGTTTTTCGCGTTGCTTCAGAATAAAGATGCCAGAAATCTGTCATAATCCAGCGAAACGGTGTGGGCAGAATCTGCGCTTCCTCAAGAATCTGAATGAAGACAATAAGACTGCTAACACTAGAGAGGACAAGAACGGCTTGCATAATCCGCTCAGGCGCTTTGGGAAACCAGCGAATGAGGGCGTAGGCAATAAGTCCTTCGATCAAAAGCCGCATTGCGCTAACAACGGGTTCAAGGGAGCCTTGTATGAAGTAAAAAGTCACAATGTTCCAGCCTGCAAAAGCTAGAAGCAAGATAGCCATAGGGCGAGCCAAATAGACGGGATTTTGAGAAAGGGCGTTTGCCGACTCGGCCATCCTTTTCCATGGTTGCGTGAAAAAGGTTATATTTTTCAAAACGTTCATATTTTTGGACGTGGCTAGAGTTTTGATAGTGAGGGGCTCGCAAGAGTCGTCTTGTGTACATTTTTCATGTCCCAAAGGCAAGGCTCCTGATATATCATACAAAAAATGGCGGGGGGTATTCACGATTCGGTTCCTGCTTTTTAATAGAGCAAGATGCCCCCTTTTTTTAGGTTTCTCATGGTAGGCAATCGTTCCATCATTATTCGCAGCCGTATCCACGCCTATCTGGCGGGGACTCTTTGCCTTGTGACTCGTGTTCTTGTGCCGTTTTTGGCGGCGCGCGACCACGGTAAGACGCGTGTCCTCGTCTTTCACCATCTTGACAAGGCGGCGTTGTTTGATCGCATCCTAAGGGTCTTGGCGCGGCGCTATCACTTACTTTCCTTTGACGACTATCTTCAAGGCAAAAAAGATCCGGCCCGGATCAACGTGATCGTGGCGCTGGATGATGGCTATCGTTCTTGGTTTGACATAGGAAAGCCGATTTTTGCGGCGCATGGGGTGAAGCCTCTTTTGTTCGTCAGTTCGGACTTCATAGGTCTAGAGGACGCGGCGGCAAGGCACTATTGCCAAGAGCGCATCAAGACATGGCAAGAACCTTCTTTAACATGGGAACAATTGGCAGTGCTGGCGGCACGGGGGGCGGAAGTGGGAGGGCATAGCCTTGGGCACACCAATATGTTGACGGCTTTACCGGAAGAAAGACTCGTCCTTATCGCGCAAGATCGACTAGCGTTAGAGGGAAAACTGGGCATTCAAGTTCGCTGTTTTTCCTATCCCTTTGGTCTGCATGGTTCTGCGCTTACGAAGGATGTCGAAAAATCTGGTTATGCCTATGGCTTTACGTCCGATTCAGGTTTTTTGGAAGATTCTAAAGGTCCCCTGCTTCTTAAACGAACCAACATTGGTCTTCGTCCTCCGTTCGTGATTGAGGCCTTTGTGGAAGGTTGGGGCGACAGAATTTCCGCCACGATGCGTCGCATCAAACAGGGCAATCTTTTGCGTTCCCTTACAGGTATCCGTCAATGATATCGACTGAAGAATTGATCTCCAAAATCGTATCAAGATGTGGTGCAAAACAATTCAATAAGTTTTGTAAAGCGCCTATCGATATTGATTTTTTCTTGCCTGAGGATAAAGTTTCTACTGCGCGTGGCCTTTTGTTGGAGGCAGGCTTTGTTATAACGCGCGAAACGTCCAGACAGATGGGTGTCCGACGTTTTGAAAAGGGACATTTATATATTCTCGATTTCTTTTGGGACTTTAATATATACACAGACCATATGCCGTTTTTTAAAGTATCTAAAGAGGGAAGCCTTTTCTTGGGGGGGTCTTCAGCGCTAAGGAAATGTTTTAAGGCGTTATGTTTAAATGATCGCTCTAAACTTAAAGCTGTTTCTGAACAGGGAGAGGCCTTTGCCTCTTTTCTTGAAAACAAATCGTATTTTAGTACGTTTCCTCATTTTCTATACAAGTTGTTTTTGGCCAAGATGCCGCTTGAAAGACTACTTCCTTGTATGGCCTGCCTCGTATTCCCCTTCCGCGTGATGCAAATTGTGCGCAATAGAGTTGAGGTTCTGGGGACGGGGCGCGCTTTGGCTTTTCAAGAAGAATCTTCTACCCAGTTTATTGATAAATTAAAATATATTGGACCAACATCCGTTGTTATAGTTCCAGCTTGTGCCGATGAACTTCATCGTTTTGGCCGCTGTTTCCTGTTGAAATGCAAAATTCATTGGCTTTGTTTTTTAGGGAAAATTGTTCTTGTTAATGCGTCAAACATAAAAAACAATTGTCTCCCTGTGTCCTCTTTATTCCCTGCTAATTCCGGCAAGCCTGATGAATTATTGAATGCGGCTTTGGCTGCGTTTTATCCTGTAAAACCCAGTTGTGTCCCATGAAACAACCCTTTCTTAAGCGCTTTCTATTTCCAGAAAACTTTAAACTCGTTCTTTCGAATGCCTTTGCGCATGGGCTTAATATCCTAGTGAGCCTTGCTTTTACTATAGTCACCGCGCGGCTGATGACGGTTTATGATTTCGGTGAACTGCGGACAGCCATGCTGATCCTTCCTTTGGTCATGGTTTTTTCTCTTCCTGGGTATGATCGAACAATTCTTCGCAATAGTCATATGAATAAAGCGATTGGTCTTTTGCGCATATTTACGCTGCGCTTTTGTTTCGCCCTTTTAGGCTCGTGTCTAATTCTTGCGGGCATTTTGATTTTTAAAGAATGTCTTAGCGTGTCTTTGCGCTTCTTTCTTTTGGTGATGGTCATCTTGTTGCCGTTTTTTGAAACAGGGACAGGCTATCGCAATTACTTAATCGGGATGAGGCTTCGCGATGTCGCCTTGAACCTTTTGTTGCGCACGCGTCTATTAAGCTTGTTGCTTTTGTTTGTTTTCTTTGGCCTTATTTATGGAATGGGGCTTGCGCCTATTGCCCTTTTTCCTGCGTATCTCTTGGCTCTCATTATTCCGACGCTCATTGCTTTTTTTCCTGTGGCCCTGCGGGAAAAGCGTTTGCGCGGTGATAAAAATAAGAACCTAAGGGCTTCGTGGTTGAGCGAGGAGGCGCGGCAGAACCTTTTCTCGGCGATAGGGATGACACTGGCGGGACTTGCCTATACAGCGGCTTTTTCGATCGATAAACTGTGGCTTCGGCATGAGCTGGGCGCTGCGGCGTTAGCCAGCTATTCTATCTTGGTCATGGTTCCGCAGGAAGGCTCTCGTCTTTTTGATGCGATGATCCCGCTCTTTTATCGCACTTTATTTTTTACCAAAGACAAAAAGAATAAGGGACGGTCACTCGCAGCCTTTGCGATAGTGCCCTTTGTCGCCGTGGCCTATGTCGTTTCGTTCTATTACCTCTCGCCGCTTATTTTTGGCGTGGCCTATCACTATGATTTCATCTCCGTAGCTTTGTCCGGCCTTTTGTTGTGTGGCATATCGTTTGAGTTTTTTTGCTCTCATAATCTCTTTGCCAAAGCAGGCTCACGGCGCTTGTTGACCTTTACCGTGACGAACTTGATCGTTACCCTTCCTGTCGTTTATGGCTCTTTGGCGTTGGGCGGTATAAACGGTCTTATGCTGGGTTTGTTTGTGAAACAGATCGTCGTGCCAGCAGGCTTTTTGATGATCCTAAGACGAAGGCCTTAGCCCCTTATCCGCCTGACGGCCTCGGCGATATTGCTTTGCCGCATCAATGACTCTCCGATCAAAAAGCAATGAACGCCTGCGCCCCCCATGCGCTGCAAATCCTCGGCGGTTTGAAGGCCACTTTCGCTGATGATCAAGCGGCCAGAGGAAACCATGGGGGCAAGCCTTTCCGTCGCTGCCAGATTGATGTCCAGCGTTTTCAGGTTGCGATTGTTGATGCCAATTAGCCCTGAGAGGGGGAGGCGTAGGGCGCGCTCCATCTCGGTCTCATCATGGACTTCAATCAGCGTATCCATGCCATAGGCGGTGGCGGCGGCCTGCATCTCGGCGGCCAGCGCATCATCTAGAAGGGCCATGATCAGGAGGATACAATCCGCGCCTATGGCGCGCGCCTGCGCGACCTGCCAGACATCGACCATAAAGTCCTTGCGCAAAGCGGGGAGGGCACAGGCATCTCGCGCTTGCCCCAAAAAGTCGTTATGGCCTTGGAAATAGGTTTCCTCGGTCAGGACGGACAGGCAGGCCGCGCCGCCCGCCTCATAGGCTTTGGCGATTTCGGCGGGGTTGAAATCAGCGCGGATAAGACCGGCGGAGGGGGAGGCCTTCTTAATCTCGCAGATAAGGCCAAAATCGCCGCCCTCAACCTTGGTTTGAAGGGCGCGGGCAAAGCCACGGGGGGGCAAGGCGGCCTTGGCGGCGCGATCTACGTCAGCAAAAGAGATAAGCGCCTTTTCTTTGGCTACTTGCTCCCGCCTTGTGTCGCCTATTTCGATCAGTTTGTTGCGCATGCCCCAGGATATTCGGAAATAACAAAACAATCAATCAAGAGCGAAAAAAACGTGATTCTTTACTAATTCCTTATTTTCCCTTGTTCTTGAACGTCTTCCATGTTGCCATAGGCGAAAAAGTGCTTTAGAGAGCAGTCTTGCCAATAAAGCTGCCGAGGTGAATCATGGCTGAAAAAATAGCCGTTATAGGATTGGGGTATGTCGGACTGCCGATGATGATCGGTGTGGCCAGACATTTTGAGGGCGTTGTAGGTTTTGATATTAATCAGCCTCGCGTTGCCGCCCTGAAAATCTTCCATGATTGGACGGGTGAGGTCGAAAGCCAAGATCTGAAGGCAACGACTGGCCTGATCACCGATAAGGCCGATGACATGCTGGATTGCAGCCTGTTCATCGTGACGGTTCCCACCCCTATCGATCAAGCCAAGCGCCCTGACCTGACGCCCGTTCTTGGTGCTTGCCGGACGATTGGCGAGCTTTTAAAGAAGCGGGCAGCGACGAACGGTAAGGCAGCCCTAACTCCTCTTATCGTATTTGAATCGACGGTTTATCCCGGATTGACCGAAGACGTGTGTGGCCCCGAAATCGCCAAAATCTCTGGTCTTCGTCAAAGTGTTGATTTCAAGATGGGCTATTCGCCAGAGCGCATCAATCCTGGCGATAAGGTCAACCGCCTTGAAACGATCACCAAGATTGTCAGCGCCGAGGATCAAGAAAGCCTTGACCGCGTTGAGGCTGTCTATGGATCCGTGATTACCGCTGGCCTGCACCGCGCCGCGAATATCCGCGTGGCCGAATGCGCCAAGGTTTTGGAAAACACACAACGCGATATCAATATCGCGCTGATGAACGAATTAGCTATCATCTGCGAGAAAATGAATTTGCGCACGCATGATGTATTGGCGGCAGCGGGAACCAAGTGGAACTTTCTTAAATTCACCCCCGGGCTTGTCGGCGGTCATTGCATCGGGGTTGATCCCTACTACCTTACGGCACGGGCTGAGGAGCTTGGCTATCACCCGCAGGTGATCCTGTCGGGACGCCGCATTAATGACGGTATGCCCGTTTTTATCGCACAAAAGATCATGAAAATGCTGGTCAAGGGCGGGCGGATGAAGCCTACGGCTCGCGTTGGCATTTTGGGCTTGGCGTTTAAGGAAAACGTGCGCGATTTGCGTAACAGTCGCGTGCCGGAAATTGTGCGTGAGCTAGAAGGTTTTGGCGTTGAGGTCATGGTTTTTGACCCTGTCGCCGATCCCGCACATGCCATGCACGAATATAATCTGCCTTTGTGCCAACGCGAGGACTTGAAGAATCTGGATGCTCTTGTCGTGGCCGTATCGCATCAGGCGATTTTGGATCATCTGAAAGATTTCTTGGCCGATGTTGCGGATGGCGGCATTGTGGTGGATATTAAATCCATCATAGATCCGGCGTCTGTCCCCTCTAACATCCAGTATTGGAGTTTATAATATGAAAGTTCTCATCACCGGCGCGGCTGGTTTTATCGGATCGACTTTGGCGCTCAAGCTTTTTGAGCGTGGCGATGAGGTTGTCGGCATCGACAATCTGAATGATTATTATGATGTGAATCTGAAAAAGGCGCGCCTTGCTCGCGTTCAAGAGGCAGGGAAGGGCGCGTTCACCTTTCACCAGCTGAACATCGCGGATAAGGACTCCATTCTGGCTTTGGAAGACAGCTGCAAGGATGTTACGCATGTCATGAACTTGGCAGCGCAGGCGGGCGTACGTTACTCGCTTATTAATCCGTTCGCTTACGTTGAAACAAACGTCATGGGTTATGTTGCGGTTGCTGAGTTGGCTCGTCGCTTGCCGAAGCTAGAGCAATTTGTCTATGCCAGCTCGTCATCGGTTTATGGCGGCAATACCAAGACGCCGTTCTCAATTGAAGATCCCGTCGAAAGACCCGTATCCCTTTACGCCGCCACCAAACGCGAGAATGAGCTTATCGCCCACACATATGCGCATTTGTACAAGATGCCCTGTACGGGCTTGCGCTTTTTCACGGTTTATGGGCCATGGGGTCGTCCTGATATGGCGGCTTACTTGTTCACTAAGAACATTATCGCGGGAGAGCCTATCCCCGTCTTTAACAATGGGAACATGCGCCGCGACTTCACCTATATCGACGATATCGTGTCGGGCGTGATTGGCGTGTTTGATAACCCGATGAAGCTGGAGGAAGGCAAAGTGCCGACCCGCCTTTACAACATCGGTAACTCGCACACGGAAACACTGATGGATTATATTGGTGAGATTGAAAAAGCCCTTGGCAAAAAAGCCATTTATGACTTTTTGCCCATGCAGGCTGGTGACGTTCCGGCGACCTCGGCGGACATTGAGGCCACCAAGCGCGACTTTGGTTTTTCCCCCACGACGACAATCCGCGAGGGGATTCCCAAGTTTATTGAGTGGTATAAGACCTATCACGGCGTTTAAAACGTGTGGAATCCGGCCTTTCGGTTCGGACTTGCAAAGACCCTGTGAAACGTTAAACTGCTCATAGTCCCACCAACTATGCGATTCGTTCCATGACAGACGTTCAAGAACCAGCCCCATCGTCCGAACCGTCGATGGAAGAAATTTTGGCTTCAATCCGGCGTATCATCGCGGATGAGAAGGATCCCGCGACGGCGGCCGCTATTGTTCCTGAAGAAGATGCGTCAAAGGAAGACGTTTTGGAGTTGACGCAAATGGTTCAGGATGATGGTTCGGTTGTGGATGTAAGTGCCGAGGTTGCTTTTGAAGAACCCGCGCCTTCTCCGACCACGGCAGATGCCATGGACTTTGATCCAGTGCCAGTTACTCTGCCATCGGCACCGGATGAATCGCTCATGTCCCATGATGCCGCTAACGCAGCGACGTCGTCTCTGGCTGCCTTGGCTAGTACGGTGCAGATTGAACGACGTGCTGCCTTTGAAGGCCATACGCTGATCGGTGAGGGCGGCCGGACGCTTGAGGACATCGTGATGGCCCTGATGCGCCCGATGCTTAAGGAATGGCTGGATCAGAACCTTCCGCCTGTTGTTGAGCGCATTGTCCAAAAGGAAGTCGAGCATATTGCTCGCCGCGCCACAGAATAAGCCCTAGCTTTTAGTTTTTACTTAGTTTAGGCTCTTCTTCCAGCCCAAAACGAGTTTGTTTTAGCCTTCGGTTTTTCGAATCGAGGCGCTTTTTTGTTTGTTGTTTTTAGGAGGAGTCCTCGCGATGCAGAATGTTTTGCTGGTTATTCACTTGATGGTTGCCCTTGCTCTTATTGCCGTTGTTTTGATGCAGCGCTCTGCACAAGATGGTGGCGGCCTTATGGGCGGCGGTGGTGGTGGAGGAACCATGGGGGGCTTGTTTTCTGCGCGTGGCTCGGCCAATTTGCTGACCCGTACCACGGCGGTTTTGGCGACGATGTTTATCGTTCTCAGTCTGGCGCAGGGCATCATTGCCGCGCACCAACATACAACGCGCAGCATGGCGGATCAGATTGCCAATGACAGTGCCGCCACACCGGCTCCGGCGGCGGCAGATACAACCAAGGAAGCGCCTAAGGTTGATAAGGCTCCGGTTGTTCCGGCTGTTCCTGTTTCTAAGTAGAGTCTTTGTTTTTTAGCGTTTGATAATAAGGAGAGAAGCGATGACGAGCACGCGCTTTATTTTTGTGACTGGGGGCGTTGTCTCGTCTCTTGGCAAGGGTCTGGCCGCCGCTGCGTTAGGTTCGCTTCTTCAGGCGCATGGGTACAAGGTTCGCTTGCGTAAGCTTGACCCCTATTTGAATGTCGATCCGGGCACGATGAGTCCCACGCAGCATGGCGAGGTTTTCGTCACCGATGATGGTGCGGAAACCGATCTTGATCTGGGCCATTATGAGCGTTTTACGGGCGTTCATGCGCGTCAAAGCGACAACGTCACGACGGGGCGCATCTATTCCAACGTGATCGCTAAGGAGCGGCGCGGCGATTATCTGGGCGCGACGGTGCAAGTGATCCCGCATATTACCGATGCGATCAAAGAATTTGTTCTGGCCGATTTGACGGACGAAGATTTCTGCCTTTGCGAGATCGGCGGAACCGTCGGCGATATCGAAGGCTTGCCGTTTCTTGAAGCTATCCGCCAGTTGGGCAATGAGCTTGGAAAAGAACGCAGCATGTTCCTGCATCTCACCTTGCTGCCCTATATCAAGACGGCGGGCGAGCTTAAGACCAAGCCCACGCAGCACTCGGTTAAAGAGCTTCTCAGCGTTGGGATTCAGCCCGATATGCTCCTTTGCCGCACGGATCGGCCTATACCGGAGAACGAGCGCCGCAAGATTGGCCTCTTTTGCAACATTCCGCAAAACCGCGTGTTGGCGGCTCAGGACGTTGACACGATTTACCGCGTGCCGATCAACTATCATGAGCAAGGCTTTGACCGAGAGGTTCTGCGCTATTTTAATCTTGAAGCCAAGGAACCTAACCTTGCCAAATGGGAAGAGGTTGTCCACCGCGTCATGGAGCCGGAAGGCGAGGTCACCATTGCGATTGCGGGCAAATACACCAGCCTGCTTGATAGCTATAAATCTCTCAACGAGGCTCTGCTTCACGGCGGCATCGCGAACAAGGTGCGCGTGAACCTCAAGTGGATCGATTCCGAAGTGTTTGAGCGTGAGGACGTCGCCCAGTATTTAGAGGGCGTTAATGGCATCCTTGTTCCGGGTGGCTTTGGTGAGCGCGGAACGGAAGGCAAGATCAAGGCCGCGCAATTTGCGCGTGAAAACAAGATTCCCTATTTCGGCATTTGCTTTGGGATGCAGCTCGCGGTCATCGAGGCCGCGCGGCATCTGGGGGGCGTGCCAGAGGCGACCTCTAGCGAGTTTGGCCCCAGCGATCACGCGGTCATCGGCTTGATGACCGAATGGCTGAAAGGCGATCAGCTTGAAAAGCGCGTTCATGACGGTAACTTGGGCGGCACGATGCGCCTTGGCGGTTATCCTTGCAAACTGCAACAGGGAACCAAGGTACATGGAATTTACGATGCGGATGAAATCACGGAGCGTCACCGCCACCGTTATGAGGTGAACCTAACCTACAGGGAAGCGTTTGAAAAAGCCGGTTTGGTTTTTTCGGGGCTATCGCCTGATGGTGTCCTGCCTGAGATTGTGGAGCGCGTCGATCACCCATGGTTTATCGGCGTTCAGTTCCACCCTGAACTGAAGTCAAAACCCTTTGATCCCCATCCCTTGTTCCGCTCCTTTATCGAAGCGGCCAAGAAGCAGAGCCTGTTGGTCTAGTTATTGGCTTTTTTGGATATTACGCCGCGTCAACTTTTTGGGATTCAAGACGTGTGATTTCGTCCTTGAGGTTCAGTTTGTCGCGCTTAAGCTGACTAATCTTGGCTTCGTCGCCAGAGGCTCTTGATTCTTCTATGTGGAGTTGTTCTTCAATATCCGTATGACGTTTTCTCAGGGATTCGATGCGATGTGATAGGGTCATAGGCGTCTCCTTCTTTGGTGAACATTATTTAAAGAACACTATTATGTATTATACCTCAATTTTGTGAAAAAAGTATGGCAAAAGAAAAGAGCTTAGGGTTTGGGCCCTAAGCTCTTGCCTTATAACGATCCAATGGCTTTCTAGTTGCCAAGGCAAATCCCTAGGCCTCGCGCGGTTTTAACCAGCGATCCTTCGGGATCTACCATCTGATAGTTCGAGATCGCATCCAAAATAGGAACATCGATCACTTCACGGTTTGACCAAGCGACCATACGGTCGTCTTTGCCATCACGTATCAACTCAACCGCATGGACACCGAACGCTGCCGCGAGCATACGATCCTGTGCGCTGGGCTGGCCGCCGCGTTGAACGTGGCCAAGAACGGTGACACGCGTTTCGGCTTGGCAAAGCTCGGCGATTTCCGAGCCGATGTAGTGGCCAATGCCGCCAAAGCGTTGTTGGCCGCCGTAGAAAGACTTCATCAAAGGCTCGCCGTTGACGGTTTTGACGGCCTCGGACACGACGATAAGCGCGAAGTTGCGTCCATTTTCGCGGATTTTCTTGATGTGTGACGCAATCTTTTTCAACGAATAGGGGATTTCCGGTACTAAGATAACATCCGCGCCGCCTGCAATGCCCGTCGCCAGAGCAATATGGCCAGCATCGCGTCCCATAACCTCTAGGATCATGATGCGGTCATGGCTGGCTGCCGTAGGCTGCAGCCTGTCCAAAGCCTCTGTCGCGACGGATACGGCGGTATCAAAGCCGATAGCGGTCTCGGTCTTGCCCAGATCATTATCAATGGTCTTGGGAATGCCGATCAGCGTGAATTGCCCTTGTTGAGCAAGGCGGCGCAAAATGGCCAGCGAACCGTCGCCGCCGATGCCGATCATGGCCTCGCACCCAAGGCTGCGGAATCCTTCGATAATGGTTTGCGACATATCCTTGGTCGTGCCATCAGGCATGGGATAGGCAAAGGGATTGCCTTTGTTCGTCGTGCCCAAAACCGTACCGCCTTGGCGCAGCATCGTCGCGCCGACATCACCCACAGTCATTTTGCAGACGCGGATGGGGCGGTCGATCAGGCCTTGCGTGCCGTCCTTAAGGCCAAAGACCTCCCAACCCAAGGCGCTGGCGCTCAGGACGACAGAGCGAATGACCGCGTTAAGACCGGCGCAGTCGCCGCCGCTTGTCAGGATGGCAATTTTTTTTGGTTCTGATGACATATTAAGAGGGTCCCCTTTTTGTCCTAGCTTATTTTCTTCAAACTGTTGATAGCTTGCTGTTGCAGTGAACCATCCACGGCATTGCTCATCGCGCCGCCTGTGTTGGAAAGCTGGTCAAGAATCTGCTCCAAAGAGCCAAGCAGATCATCGCCCTGCAACTTAAGCGTGACGCGCATGCGATCCGTGCGTTGCTGCATTTCTTCCATCATGGTGTTCATCGCAGCAATCTGGTCTTGTGAACCTGTAACGCTGGAGTTCACGCGGCCCACTTGATCGGCATAGGCTTGCGCGACCGATTGGATAATGCCCGTTACGGTTTGACCGCCTTCGGCCATCGTCCTCATTTGCTTCTCGATTGTCTGCGCGACCTCGGCCAGCTTGGCAACCGCTGCCTCGCTGACATTGTCGGCCAGCACGCGCGTGGAGTTGAGGCGATCCGCGACGCCACCCAAATGCGAGAAGGCTTGCTGCATGTGGCCGACAAGATCGGTTTCGTGGCGCTTGATCCCTTCGCTGGCCGATCCGATGCGGCTGAGAAGGCCATCAATCTGATCACCAAAGCCGCCCAGAAGCTTGGCCACTTCCTCGGTCGCAACGCGCATCCGCGCCGTGCGGTCGGTGAGCTGGTTGGCCGTATCCTTGCTGGTTTGATCGAAGCGAACGGCAATCTTTTCGACATCGACAACCGTTCCCGCCATGGCGGCGCGAAGGCTGGTTCCGGTGCGGTCAAGCTGCGCGGTGATCTGCATCAGGCCGCGGTTGATATCGTCGATCTGCGTCTGTACGCCGCCACGAACGCGCTCTAGCTGCTCGCGGAAGTTTTGGCTGGCGCCGACCATCTTGCCTTCGGCGTTTTCGGTCATGGCTGTCAGTTGCTCGACCTGCTTCGATAGGGCATCGCCCGCCACGCCAAGGCGCTGCGTTGTCGTGCCAGCTCGCGCTTCAATCGTCTCGAACTCGTGCGCGAGTTTGGCGGCGGTCTGAAGCGTATCGCCGCGCAGTTGCGCAAGGCGGTCGCTGGCGGCGGAAAGCTGCGTGATCGTCTGTGAGGCTTTTTCGACCAGATCCTTTTGCTCGTTCGACAGCGTACCCGTTCCGGCCTTGATGGACTCCAGCTGCGTTTTCAGGGCTTCGTTGAACTGGCGCAGGGTTTGATCGGCCGTTTCAGCAACGCTGGTCAGATGACGGGCTTCGTCCATCATCGTGTCGCGAACCGCGCCCGCCGTGCTGATGCAACGATCCGTTGTCTTGAGCATGGACTCGGCGATATCGCCCGTTTGCGTCTTGAACGTCTTGGCGGCGCTTTCGATATCCTTGGCGCTGCGACCCAAAAGGGCAGGGAGTTGCACCGTTTCCTCGCGCACCGTATCGGCGGCTTGCGTCAAAGCGGATTCCGAAGAAGCCAGATTGGCGCGAAGCGCGTCGCTTTGGATGGCCAAGGCGCTGCCTGCACCCATCACTTGTTCGACCGCGCGACCCGACAGGTCGGCAATCGTCTGCAGCTCTTTTTCCAGCGTTGTGCGCGTGTCCGTCAGGCGAGCGGTCGCCTTTTCAAGGATAGTGCGCGTCTCACGGTCGCTTTCGTTCATCGTCGCGATCAGCGAAACCAGTTGCGACGTCGATTTCTCGGCCGTCTCGGCCAAACGCAGGCCGTGGGTTTCCGTCATGTCGCTGGCGTCAGAGATCAGCTTAACGCTCTCGCTCAGCTTTTCATTGACCCCGCCGATGTTGCCTTGAGCCTGCGTGGCGATAAGAGCCAGATTGTCAGCTTGCTTTTGCAAGGTCTCGCCAGAGGCCTTCGCAATGGTTGAGAAGTCGAGACCCGACTTGTCCATCACGCCTGCCACTTGGTTGCTTTGTTGTTTTAGTTGGCTGACCGTCGCGTCCAGTTGAGCCATAACGGTGCGAACTTGCTCAATCGTCTTGTCCGCTTCATCCTTTGTCGCGGCGCGGATGGTGCGGGCTTCCTCATGCAAGGATCCCGTTGCCTTAAGCATATCGCGAACCTGTTCCTCAGCCTTTTGCGTGTGCTGGGCAAGGGTAACGGATTCATCGGCAAGACCCGTGCTGGTCGAGCGAACCGAAGCCAACGCATTTTGGGTTTGCTCATCCAATGAGGCCATTTGCCGTGTGATCTGACCCGTGCTGTCCGCAATGCGTGCGGCGCTGCGTTCGGCGGCGGCGGCCGTTTCGTCCTGCGCCAGTGTCAGGCGTGTGACCATGTCGCCCAGCATTTCGCGTTGAACGTCCAAGGACGATCCCAACGTGGCTTGCTTCTCTTCGATATGACCCAGATTGGCGTTGATCGCTGTTGTCTGCTGCGTAACCGTGCTGCCCAGATTGGCGAGCGTTGTCTCGGCGGCCAAGCTGGCATCGCGCAGAACCTTGGCGTTGCCGTCCAGCTTGCCCACAAGAGCGCCCAGCGTTTCTTCGGTCATCTGCGTTTCGTGGCGCAGTTGGCTACAAACGTCGCTGGTTTGCTTTTGCATGGCGGTCGCGCTGTCCAAGAGGCTCTTGGTCTGGGCTTCGGCTGTGCAGGTGCTGGCGATCAGGGTCGCCGTTTCCTTGGTCATGCCTTCGTTCGCCACATGAATCGAGGCGAGCGATGCGCTGGCGCGGTTCTCCAGTCTCTCCATTTGGCCGGTGATCTGTTGCGTGCCGTCTGACAAGCGGCTGGCGGCGCGTTCGGCGGCGCTGGCGGTTTCGTCTTGCGCGACGGACAGGCGGGCGACCAGCGTGCTCAATGTCTCGCGTTGCGCTTCCATGGCTTGCGTCAAGCCTTGTTGGCGGCTGGCAATTTGATCCATGGACTCGTTCAGGTTCGCGGCCTGACGGGCAATCCCCATCTGCAAGTCAGTCAGCGCTGTGCTGGCGGTTCCGCTGACATCCTGCATGGTTCCGCTGCTTGCGCCAAGGCGCTCCAACAAGCTTTGCATCAGCTCGCCCGTGCGCGTCGTTTCGGCGTTTAGTGCCTCGCTGAGCGTCTTGGCTTGCTCTTGCAACGAGGCGGTGACGGTGACAGCCGCCTTGGCTTGCTCTTCGGCTTGCTTGGCGTGCTGGATCAGCGTGCTCGCCTGATCCGAGAAGCCGTGGCTGGCGGTCGTGATATGCGCCAACGCGGTTTGCGAGTTGTCGGACAGTTGGCCCAGATGCGTTTGGACTTGGGACAGTGTTTCGCTAAGACGCGTGATCGTGCGTTCAGCCACGCTAGAGGCCTCACCATGCGCCGCGCCCAGTTTTTCAAACAGGTCAAGAAGTTGCTCGCGTTGTGTCTCGTTCGTAGAGGTCAGGACGCGATGCTGCTCGGCGATTTGTTCGCTGACGATATTGAGCGCCGCGACTTGCTGCGTGACGCCTGCGCTCAGCGCGCTCAAAACCGTGTCCGTCTTATCGGCGGCTTGATAGAGGCTTTGCGTCGTGCTTTCGATCTTTGACCCAGCATTGTCGGCCAGCGCGTTGTAGCGCGTGTTGGCTTGATCGGCGCTGAGGATCGCGGTGGCGGAGGTCTGTTGCAGGCGGCTGCTGGTGTCGTCGATTTGCTCGATAGATTCCTTCAAGCTGGCCATCAGACGCGCGTTATGCGCTTCCATGTTCGTGCGAACTTGGCTCGATTGATCGGCAAAGTTGGTGGTGGCGATGTTCAGGCTGCGGATGCTGTCCTCGACCTGATGGGTTGTGTCCAACATACGGCTGGCTTGCTCGCCAAAGGCGGCCCCCGCCTTATGGATGATGGAGACAGAACCTTCAGCGGCGTCATTGAGGCCTTGATGTTGATCCTTAAAGGCCTGAACGGCTTCTTCCATGCGCGAAAGAACGCGATCCGTGCCATCCAGCGCGGTGGTTTGCGCAACGGTGAACTTGGCGTTGACCTCTTCAAGGCGGCCAATTGTTTGGGAGCCAGAGGAGACAATCCGGTTGGCTTGGCCTTCGATTTGCGTGGCCCCAGCACCAATAAGAGAAAGCTGCGCTTCCATCGCGGTGCTAAGCGCTTGAACCTTGCCCGTTGTTTCGCTAGCTGTCAGGTCAAGCTTGCTGGCGCGACGATCAAAGTCCTCGCTGGCAAGACGTGTCACTTCATTATAATGCGCGGCGACGCGGTCGAGCAGGGCATAGGCCGAGTCCGTGCGTTCCTTCAGCGTTTGGCCAAGCTCGGTGAATTGAGTGCCCGCGCGTGATAGCTCGCTGTTCATGAGGGCGGACTGGCTTTCCAGCGTCGTGCGAATGGCGGCGGCTTCGTTTTGCAAAGCTGTCGTGACAATCTGGATCTTGGCGCTCGACTCTTGTGCTTCGGTTTGCAGCTGATAGGACTGCTGCCCGACTTGGGTGGCCGCTTCCTTCAAGGTGGATGCCGCTTCCGATGCCTTTTGACCCAACGTGCCGACTTCATTTTGGATGCGTTCAGCCATCGCGTTAAAGTTTTCGATAGTCTGGCGCGTCGTTTCTTCCTGACTGGTGCGAACCGTCATAAAGCGCTGGTTCAAATCTTCGATGGCGGTCAGCGTGCTGGAGGTCATCTGGCTGACATCTTGGCCCATCGTGCTGATCCGGCCATTGTACTCTTGCAGGCGATCCAACTGACTTTGCATGTCGGTGCTGTAGCGGCCCAAGGAGTCGCGACCCTGCGCTGTGCTGGCTTCGATCTGTCCCATGACTTGTTGGACAGGGGCGCTGGCGTAATCGGCAAAATCCTGCAGACGCTTGTCGGTGGAATCCAGACGATCACGAATGTCGCCCAGCATGATGGTCAGCGTATCGTTTTGCGAACGCAAAGCTTCTTCTGCCGCCTTCGCCTGTTCTTGCAGGTTTGTGACGGTCGTGCTGATAGCGGTCTCGGCGGTTTGTGCGCCCGCCGTGATGTCGGCCTCTTGTCGTCCCAGCGATTCCGTGGCGATGCCAAGGGCATGAACGGTCATGCGGGCGGCTTCGTTGATGCGGGTGATCACACGTTCATTCTGATCGACGGCGCCGCGAAGTTTTTCGGTCAGGGAGTCGCCGACGCTTTGCGTCGCATCGCGCGTAGCAAGGAGGCGCTCCAATACTTGTTGCATGTTTTGCAAAGCGGAGGCGGCGCGAAGCTGCACGTCTTGTCCCGCCTGTTGTGAGGCGCGGTGCAGCGTTTCGAATTGCTCCAGCTGCTGCGCGATTTCATGCGAGATCGCGCGAAGTTGGGCGCTGTTGGCATCGTTCACAGATCCCAGATGACGCGTGGCGGCTTCGTAGCGCGCGGCGGTTTCGGCCAGTTGAGCGGCAATGACGTCTGTTCCCTTACGCGCTTCTTCGTTGGCTTCGGTGAAGCGACCCAGCGCGCCATCGGCGCGGGTGCTGAGGCCAGCGATAGAGCTATCCATCTGCTGTGCCAAATCATTGGACGCGGCGCTGATGCGAATGACAAGCCCGTCCAGATCGGTGCGGCGCTGTTGCAGGCCGCCATCGATATCGCTGACGCGGGCCGAGAAGCGATCCAACATGGCTTGCATGTTCACAATCTGGGCTTCCAGTTTTTCGCTTAAATTGTTGGCCTGTTCGCGGGCCAGTTGCTCGCTGGCGTAAAGGCGATCCGCCACGCCGCGCAACACGGATTCCGATTCAGAAATGCGTGAAGGCAAAAGGTTGCTGAGTTCGTCCAACGAGCGCGTTTGCGTGTCGAGAGCGCTG
Organism: Bdellovibrionales bacterium; assembly: GCA_041662785.1. NCBI lineage: Bacteria > Pseudomonadati > Bdellovibrionota > Bdellovibrionia > Bdellovibrionales > Bdellovibrionales bacterium. The sequence continues at coordinate 75,789 of JBAZRW010000003.1, forward strand.
GCCAGACGTTCGGCTTCCTCACGCGCCATACCGGCGCGGCCAAGGAAATGCGCGATATTCTCGTCAATCTTGCCGGAAAGATCGCTAAGCGTGCTGGCCGCCGTTTCGGCGGCGCTGATCAAACTCGTTTCCTGTGAGCGGGCGGTATCGGAAAGCTTCTTGCTGTCCTGCATCGCGCGTTCGACGGTTGAGGCAACCAAGAGAGCGTTGGATTCAATGTCCTGTAAAAGGCCTGTGATTTGATCGCGCATGCCTTCAGTCTGGCGCGAAACATCATCGCCCGTTTGGACAAGCTTGCTGTCCAAAATGCGCAGCATCGTGAACTTGTCTTCCATCAGTTGGTCGATGTGTTGCATGCTGCGGCGAATGACGTCCTGAATTTCATTCACTTGATAAACGCTGTGCTGCTCAAAGGTTTCCAGATCGGCCTTGTGCTCGTTGATGCGCTCCATGACGGCCATCAGCTCTTCATCGCCAACGTTCTTGGTGCTGCGCAGAAGGTCTAGCTGCTCTTTGATCGCCTGATTAAAGCGGCGGATGCGAACTTCGGCAGCGCCGGACTCGCCCGTGATCATCGCCAACTGGCGGCGCAAAGGTTCCGTGACGGATTGCACGTCGGCGGCGCGTTGCAGATAGGCCGTGATCATCCAGATCATCGCCATGGGCGAAATGACGGCGGAAATGCCGATAGCCCAATTGGACAAAGGTAATCCGGCGAAGGTATGCGCTTCGCCTGCTTGCATCATGACGAAAGCCACGACCGCGACCCAACCGATGGACAGGACAAGGCCCATCCAGAACGGAGTCGTGGAATAGTTGTTCGTTTTTCGGGGCATTGTTCGTGCCACGGGCTTAGCCGCAGGGCGGGCCGTCTGGCCCGTTGCGCTTTGCGGTTTAGCGCCCTGAGGGGGCTGTGTGGTTCCAGCGCTGGGCGTAGGAGACAAGGTGCGGACAGGAGTATCGGAAAATTTCGTCGGATCAACCATGTATGCCTCAAGTCAATTTGAAATTCTTTGAAACCTCTCCAGAGCATCTCACAGGAAAAGACGTATGTTTGATAGGCTGTCTAACGCGTTGACGCATCACACAAATAAACACACACCCTCCCACACGATTCGCATGGATCGGCACTGCTAGCCAGAAGTTTAGCAGGAAACATCTTTAAAAGGGAAGCATTAAGCTGCTTCAAAACAAACAAAAAAAGGTAATATAATGATCGCAATTCAAGAGTTCGCGTTGCCGACCGTTCTGAATCACCCTCCGCTTGCGGGAGGGTCGAAAAATAAGGCTCCGCAGGAGACGGATTTTTCGGGGAGGGGTCGTTTTCTGTTATGTTGTTAACCCCTCCCCAAGATTTTCGCTCCCTTCGGTCTCGAAAATCTCGTGCCAGCCAAGAGACCTCGACGCCCTTCGGCGTCAAGCCCGCAAGGGGAGGGCGATTTAAAGGCCACGCTTGAAGTGCGAGGAAAGTATATTCCTACATCGTAAGGGAATGGCAGCCCTTCAGGTCTGAATGCGTTACGCCTGCCTCGCGCTTCTCCCATGTCTCCCTGCCATCTGGGGCAGGGGCCTTTTTCAGTTCAAAAACCTGAAAAGGATCATTTTTATCAACGCTAATCACGATAAGGTCAGGCTTTTTGCAAGCTTGGACGGTGCGAGTTACCTCAACGGGTTTCCCCTCCCAGCCTTCACGGTAGTCGGTTCCGTACAACGTCGTTACAGAGAATTCTTTGCCATGAAGAATGGCGTTAATGTTAATGCCATCCGCCTTCTCAGCCAATTGTTGGGGTGTTGAAGATATACTAATTCCAGTTGCTAGGCATACCATACCAGTGATACCTATCGCTGTCATGAGGAGTGCTCTTTTATAGAGTTTATGTATTTCTTTATAGTGTTTATGTATTTCCGGTTCAGAATGTACGGCAGCGCTAGATAAACATAACACAATGGCGCTAAATATTGAAGCCAACGCCGTAGATGCCACCATAGGCATTAAACCAAAAGTTGCCCCAACGCCTGTGGCGGCGGCGACGATGGCATATTCCTTGTGGTTCCATGCGGTTTTCCCCGCTCGCGTCAACGCGGCGGCGGCTGTTTTATAAGCGTTTTGTAGCTTTTCTTGATAGGGCGTGTTCATTGTCAACTCTCCTTATGCATTTTTGGGGGCAATACGGTGTTATCAATTCATGGCGAAAATATAGCACAAAAGCGCCATCGGTTCAAAGAGCGCCTTTACTTTCATGGGCGGTGTTTATGGTTAAGAGAAGGGAGGGGGTACAGAAACCGTTCCCCCCCGTCATTGCGAGGAGCCCGCACTTGATGCGGGGGACGAAGCAATCCAGCGGCGCGGCGTCTGCCACTCTCCTCCCGTCATCCCAAGACCCCGCTACGCCAAGGCTTCGCAGGGCAGGCATTTTCTCTTCGACGTAGCGAAGCGAGGCGAAAGAAAATGGACGTGGGATCCAGTCGCTCTTGCCGGCCCTCACCGTCGTTTGTTCGTCGCCCAGTCCCCTGGGTTCCGCATCTGCGCGTTTGACGACGTCAAACGCTGCGTGCGGGATGACGGGCAGGGGTAGCGGAAGGCACTGCGCCCGAAGCCCAGCATCCCTTTTTCGCCCAACAAAAAGGCCTCGCGCCGCCACGAAGCCCCTTCTTCCCTAGATGCCGAATGCTAAATCCTGAATGCCCCTGCCTCCCGAAGCCTTGGCGTAGGGAGGTGACTTCGGACACAGCTCCGCGTAGCAATGTCAATAGCAGAATCGTCCCCTTAGGTCAAGGAAAAAACGCACGAAAAATCAAATTATTTTTTATAACGAGCTTTTATATCTGCCCCTTTTTAAGACTATAAAGCGCCTCTAAAGCCTCTTTTGGCGACATTTCATCGGGGTTCAGTGTGCGAATCGCCAAAAGTAAGCGCGAATCGTCCTCATTTAGGGTCGGTTTTGGCGCGTCGGCGCTGAAAAGGGGCAAACCACCCGCTAAATCAGCGGCGTTAGGGCTGTTTTTATCCGACTCAAGCCTCTTCAAAACCATCTCGGCGCGTTTAATGACCGAGGGGGGCAGCCCCGCCATTTGCGCGACATGAAGGCCATAGGATCGGTCGGCCACCCCCGCGATCACCTCATGCAGGAAGACGATTTCTTGCTCCCACTCGCGGATCCGCATGGTGGCGCAGGTCAGGTGAGGCAGCTTGCCCGCCAGCTGCGTCAGCTCATGATAATGCGTGGCGAATAGCGTGCGGCAGCGGTTGGCCTCATGCAAATGCTCAAGAGTCGCCCACGCAATCGAAAGCCCGTCATAGGTTGCTGTGCCGCGTCCTATCTCATCCAATATCACAAGGGCGCGTTCCTTGGCTTGATGCAAGATGGCGGCGGTCTCGACCATCTCGACCATAAAGGTTGATTGTCCCCGCGCCAGATCGTCGGCAGCGCCAACGCGGCTGAACAGCCTGTCCACCACGCCGATATGCGTGGCGGCGGCGGGCACAAAGCTGCCCATTTGTGCCAAGATGGCAATCAGCGCGTTTTGACGCAAAAAGGTGGACTTTCCGGCCATATTCGGCCCCGTAAGGAGCCACAGGCGCTGCGATCCGCCCAAATCGCAATCATTCGCCACAAAAGGCTGAGGATTGGCGGCGCGGCGCAAGGCGGCCTCAACAACCGGATGACGACCGCCCTTGATCATAAAGGTCAGCGAGTCATCGATGGTGGGGCGCGTGTAGCCCTGCGTGATAGCCAGCTCGGCCAACGCCGTCGTCACATCGGCCATCGCCATCGCGCCTGCGGCGCGGCGCAGTTCGGGCAGATGCGCCATAATCTCGGCCACCAGATCGGCAAAGAATTGCAGCTCAACGGCCAAGGCTTTATCCGAGGCTTCGGCGATTTTGCGGTCAAGCTCGGACAACTCCACGGTTGTAAAGCGCACCGCGCCCGCAAGGCTTTGGCGGTGGATAAAGGTTTCCTTTTGCGCCAAAAGCTTGTCGGCGTGCAGGGGGGAGACTTCGATATAGTAGCCGATGACTTGGTTGTGTTTGATCTTCAGAGCCGACGCGCCGCTGGCGGCGGCGTATTTCTGCTGCAAGGCCGCGATCAGGCGGCGGCTATCGTCGCGCAGTTCGATAAGTTCGTCCAGTTGCGGCGCATAGCCGCGTGCGATAAAGCCACCATCCCGCGCCAGAAGCGGCAGCGTGTCCGACAGTGCCCGCGTCAGGCGAGCTTGCAGGGCGCTATGCTCGCCCAAATCTTGCAAGATCGAGCGCCATTCTTGCGGCAGGGCGGCGGGATCCACCGCCAAAAGATGTGAGCGAATAGCCTCGCCATAGCCAAGCGCATCGCGCACGCCCGCCAGATCGCGCGGCCCCCCGCGCCCCAGCGACAAGCGGGCAAGGCAGCGTTCTAGGTCGGGCGTTTGTTTGAGTTCAAGGCGAATGGCGTCGCGCAACTTTTCAAAGTGAGCAACTAGGGCGATGGCATCAAGGCGGGCGTTGATGGTTGCCACATCCGTCAGCGGCGCGGCCAGCCTTGCGGCCAAAAGCCTTGCGCCAGCGGAAGTGAGCGTGCAGTCGATGGCGGCGAGCAGCGAGCCTTGGCGGCTGCCCGCAAGGGTGCGTGTGATTTCCAGATTGCGGCGTGTGGCCGAGTCCATCGCCAGCGTGGCTTGGTGGGTGAGGGCGTGGGGTCGCAGGAAGTGGGACAGATCACACTTTTGGGTTAGGTTGACGTATTCTAGGATTGTTCCCAATGCGACAATTTCAGGGCGAGAAAAATCACCAATTGAGGCCAAATCAGTTGTTTGATAAATTCCACATAAACTTCTGGTTGCTTTATCGTGATTAAACAGGGTATTGGGAAGGTTTGTTAAAGTATCACGCCAACTGGACAGCGTTTCAAACAAGGCGGTGTCTTGAATGGTGCGCTCGGCGATCAGAATCTCGCTGGGCGCAAGCCGCGCTAGGACAGCGGCAAGGTTTTCGGGCGAGGTGCGCTCACAAAACGGCTCACTTTTCGCCAGATCCAGCCACGCAACGGCCATGCCTTCACCCGTTTGCGCGACGCAGGCCAGATGATTGGCGCTCCCCGCTTCCAAAAGCGTATCCTCGGTCACTGTGCCGGGTGTCACGATCCGGACGACATCACGCGTCACGATGGACTTGCCGCCGCGCTTTTTGGCTTCGGCGGGGTCTTCTGTTTGCTCACAGATCGCGACGTGGAAGCCTTGGCGGATCAGTTTAGCCATATAGTTTTCATAGGCGTGGAACGGCACGCCGCACATGGGAATGTCGTGGCCCTGATGCTGTCCGCGCCGCGTCAGCGTAATGTCGAGGGCGCGAGAGGCCTTAATCGCATCCTCAAAAAAAAGCTCATAAAAGTCGCCAAGACGAAAGAACAACAGGCATTCGGGATGTTGCGCCTTGATCGCCAGATATTGCGTCATCAAAGGCGTGGTCGCGGCACTATCAGGCGCGGCGGGGGCTTGGGATGGAGCGGTTGCGGCGATGGCGGCTTTTGTTGGGGTGGACGCGGTCAGAGGATTTCCTTGCAATGTCGCTTGCGCCGTTTTGGGCGCGGTGAGGCTGGGCAGGGAGTCGGCGAAAAGGTTGGGCGCGGGCAGGGGGTCGCGCTCTGCCGCTTCGCTTGTTTTGTTGATAAGTGATGACTTCATCGTGCTGACCACAACGATCCTTCCCCGTTTTCCTTCGTGAAAAGGGAGTATAGCGTCATGCTAGGCGTAGGGGCAAATGGGATTGTAGGGAAAACGCCGATGAAAGCAAAAACGAAATTGCGCCTTGGGGGTGGTTATTGTATAAACGGGACGGCCAAGGCCTAGCCTTATTGATAGGTAGACACCCTTTTTGAAAGAAAGATATTTCCCCATGAGCGGTTATGATTTTGTGAAGTCTGCACAATTGACGAGTTCTCTGCAGCATATTGAAGCCATTCATTCAGAGTTTTTAAAAGTATTCGATTATCCCGACGCGGAGGATAGCGAGAACTGGGTCGATATTGTCACCAGAATCTATGAGGTGGGCGGCGATGCGTCTGCTTTTAAGGCTGCCACCTATGCTTTGGAGAGGGCCAAGCCCAACACACCGTTTGCGCAAGCAGCAGGTAAGAAGTTTGACTTTTTTGCCGAGCGGTATTTTGATAAATATCCTAAAAAAGCCAGAGAAGCCGTGCGCCTTGTGTTTCTCACCGGTCTTTCATCCGGCAATGACGAAAGCGAGCTTACGCGGCGTTCGCGGGCAAAGTTTATCAACTTTAATGATCGCCATTTTGTTTGCCGCCCGCCATTCCCTGCAATGCCTGCGCCTGAAAAGCCAAAGAAAGATGGTTTTTCGCTAGCCCACCTTTTTAAAGGGATAAAGCGGAACCTTACTATCGGGTCGTAATCAAGAAACTGTTTTTAAGTTAACGTGTTCACTACCCCCATCGTCATCCCAGAAAACTTTCTCTTCGCGCCCCCTTGCCGCGCCGTAGCGGCAGAGCCGCGAAGGCGGGTGGCGCGAAAGAAAGTTGATCTGGGATCCAGACTCTACCTGACTCCCTCCCATTCGTTCGTTCATCGCTTGCCGATAGAGACACTGGATCCCACGCCCATTTTCTTTCGCCCCGTTGGGTCGAAGAGAAAATGCCTGCCCTGCGAAGCCTTGGCGTAGCGGGATCTTGGGATGACGGAAGGGGGAAACCGCCCAACAAAAAAGGCCTCGCGTTGCCACGAAGCCTTTCCTTGCCGTTATTGCGAGCGCAGCGAAGACGGTCGCGGGGATGACGCTAAAGAGAAATACTGCTTTATTTTGGCGTGGCCTCTGCCCTGCTTGAGAGTGTAGAGCCATTTGCTGGTGGACGATCAGCCGCAAATTTAAAACCTTTAGGAAAGGGGAATTGATAGTTTATAGAATCTGAACATATTTTTTTACCGTTTACATGTATGTTTGATGTTTTTTTACCGTTTATATGTATGTTGGATGCGGTTGTAGAAAAAACATAACCATTCTCCCCGTCTTCAAGAGAAGGGATAATACGCGAACCAGAAAGAGTTACCTCAACACCGTTCTTCTTAGCGATCATTTCGTCTGGGCAGCTTTGGCGCGTACAGAGTTTCTCCGCTGCGTCAACGAGTGCCTCCCGAATAGCGGGCTCGTTTTGTTTTAAATTATTTGTATTATCCACTGCAACGAAAATTCCGGCTGCCATTGCGGCTGTCGCCATTGTTAAGGTAAGCGCCAAACCCGGTGATAAATCACTCATAATAATTTTTCCTTCCTGTTGTCCGTTAAAACAATCAACCTGTGCGTGGATTATATCCTTTTTTAGACGAAAATGAATATCAAAGAGGGGTGCTATATACTTTCATGGCTTGTTGGCTGATGGCTATTGTTGGGTTATAGTTAAACCGTTTAGTTTTCCTACTTCTCCCACCGTCATCGCGAGGAGGCCTTCTTGTGCCCCTTTACCTCCCCCCTTGCGGGGGAGGAAGAAAAATCTTGGTGTTATACCAATCCGTCTATGAACTGACACGTAATAACAACAAGAAAACGGGATCCCCGCTTTCGCGGGGATGACGCTAAAGGGGAGTATCGCCATAAAAAACACCGTCATGCCCGCGAAAGCGGGCATCCCGTTTATTTTTTCTCTACGAGTCACTTCATTCGCTTGTTGGTATTACGCAGTAACGCCTTAGATTTTTCAGGTGGGGGGTCATAACAGGGGGATGGGTTTTGTAACCCCCCACCTATGAAAACTAAGGCTTACTTCCGTCTTCGCGGCTTTGCCGCTTCGACGGACAGGTCGCGGGGATGACGATAGAGGGATGAAATTAAACACACAACCCGTCACTCCCGCGAAAGCGGGAGTCCCGTTTGGTTTAACTCTTGATCCGTTAGTGTCATCGCTGCTTGTTGTGCTTTGCAAAAAGAAAACGGGATCCCCGCTTTCGCGGGGATGACGCTAAAGGAGAAGGCGGGGATGACGATAATGAATTAAAGAGTTTCCCCCAGCTCAAAGCCATTGCCCGCCTATTCCGACTTATATCGTCAAATCGCTACTGCGGAGTTGACTCTGCCTGCATGAGAGCCTTGCCAGAAGCTGGTGGACGATCAGCCGCAAACTTAAAGTTCTTTGGCAGAGGGATTTCTATGTTACCTTCTGCTAGTTTAGAGTCTCTTCCGATAACTTTGATATTTCTTAAGCGTGCCGAGAGAAACAAACCAGGCCTCCCGTTTGTTAGAGAAGGGCCAATGATTGCCTCTAAAACATCCCCCGTAACTCCGTATTTATCAACGCTTATTTTACGCGGACAACCTTGAGGCGTACAAAATTCCTGAGCTGCTCCAGTGATTGCTTTTTGAATAGCGGGGCGGCTTTTTTCAAAAAAGGCCTTATTGTCTAAATAATAATAGAAGTATGCCCCAAACAAAGCTGTTGCTCCAAGCATACCCGTTATGGTTATAGCTGTTGCTACATTACCCGCACTCAAACCCGTTGAATTTTCCATTATGCTTTCCTTTCCTGTCGTTAGTTGAAATAACGCATTCCGCGTTGGTCGTAGCATTTTCGGGGTCAAAAATAAAGAGGATCGTAATATACTTTCATGGATCACCGCGCGTGGTGGGCATAGAGCCTATCTCCTAATAAAGTAATCATAAAAAGAAACCAAACGGGATTCCCTCAAATTGGTAAAGATACTAAACCTCCCAGCTCAAAATCATTGCCCCGACTACAAATCCTAGTGTAAGACCCATAGCTTACGGAAAGGTGGGGCTATGATTATCGGCATTGGCAGTGATTTGGTGGATATACGGCGCATTGAACGCTCTCTTGAGAAACATGAGGAGCGCTTTGTCGCTCGTATTTTCACGGAAACCGAGAAATCCAAGGCCGCCCGCAGTGGATCGCCCGCCGCCACCTATGCTAAGCGCTTTGCGGCCAAGGAGGCCTGCGCCAAGGCCTTGGGCACGGGCATTAACCGTGGTGTTTTCTTTCGTGACATGGGCGTCGTTAACCTGCCATCGGGGCAGCCAAGCCTGCAACTGACGGGCGGGGCAAAGGAGCGGTTGAGTTTCCTTACGCCGCAGGATAAAAAGGTTGTTGTTCACCTCAGCATGACCGACGATTACCCAATGGCACAGGCTTTTGTGGTGATTGAGGCGGTATAAGGTTATCTTGACTATGAATTCGACACCAAAGACGACTCGTGCGGGCAAGGCCAGCGATAAAATGGATGATACGGTGCGGACGTTTTTCCTTGCCGCGCTGATTGCGCTGGGCATCCGCGCCTTTGTGTTTGAGCCGTTTAATATCCCGTCAAGCTCGATGGTTCCGGGGCTTTTGGTGGGCGACTATCTTTTTGTCTCCAAGTATTCCTATGGCTATAGCAGCCTGTCGTCTTTGTTCGGCCTTCTGCCTGTATCGGGGCGTTTTCTGGGAAGCGAGCCCAAGCGCGGCGACGTGATCGTTTTCAAAAATCCCGTGACTCCCAGTGTCGATTACATCAAGCGGCTTGTGGGCCTTCCCGGTGATACGATCCAAGTCAAAAACGGCCTTCTTTTCATCAATGGGGTTGCCGTGGATCGCCGCAAGCTGGCCGAGCCTATCGTTCAAAAATACATAAAGCCCAATCCCTCGGTTGTTGATTATACCGAAACTTTTCCCGATGGGAATGAGCATATCATCCGCGAGGAAGGCGATGACCGCACGCTTGATGACACCGAGGTCTTCACGGTTCCGGCAGGCCATTATTTTGGCATGGGCGACAATCGCGACAATTCCATGGACAGCCGCACCAAGTATGTTGGCTATATTCCCGCCGATAATCTGGTGGGTCGCGCCGAGGTTCTGTTTTTCTCATTGGATGACGGGGCGAAGTTTTGGCAGATATGGAACTGGCCGACCTCTGTCCGGTGGGATCGTCTTTTCATGAAAATCAAGTGATGACGGCGGTTTTTCCCACTGATTTGACTCCGCTCCTTGCCGAGCTTGGGCATGCGTTTCAAGATATTGCCTTGCTGCAAGCCGCGCTGACGCATCCGTCGGTGGGGGGAGGGCGTGGCGTGAAGAAGTCGGCCAGCGCTTCTCCCTATGAAAGGCTGGAGTTTCTGGGCGATCGCGTCCTTGGCCTTGTGATCGCACATTGGCTTTATGAATTGTACCCGCAGGAAGACGAAGGCTCGCTGGCCAAGCGCCATGCCGCGATGGTCAACCGCGACGCCTTGCGCGATGTTGCGTTGGTGCTGCAGCTGGAGCGCTATGTGAGGCTTGCCCACGATGACACGGACTTTTCGCGGCAGAACCTTGCCGTTCTTTCCGATGCGATGGAGGCCGTGATTGGCGCTCTGTTCCTTGACGGCGGCCTTGCGCCAGCCGAGAGTTTTATCAAGCGGCACTGGGACGAAAAGATTCACGAAACCGCTACGCCAGCCGATCCCAAGTCGGCCTTGCAGGAATACGCGCAAGGGAAGGGGCTGCCTTTGCCCACCTATCGCGTGATGGAGCGCAGCGGCCCCGCGCATGCCCCATCCTTTATTATTGAGGCCTCAGTGCGCGGGCACGAGGCCGTTTCGGCGCAGGGAGCCTCTAAACGCGAGGCCGAAAAAGCGGCAGCGCAACTTCTCCTCGACCAGATTGGAAAAGCATAGGGATAATCCTTTGTCTTCAAGGGGCTTGTCTTGTTTTTAATGTTTTATTACCCATTTAATGCCCTGTTAACGTATTGAAAGTAATCAATTTTATTGACTTTTTCCGTAAAAGGGGATAGAAAATAAATATGAAAGCGATATATCACGAAACATTTTGTAGAGGAGCCGTAAAATGATTTATACTCATCCCCACACACAATCAAAAACAATGGGGATTCCTATGTCCAGAAAGCCAAGGCTTACGCCTGAAGAAATAGCCAAGGCAGTTGTTCATAATCTTGGGAAAGACAGGGAACTTGGGCCTATGCCCGTGCTCTCTCCGGATCCCACACCAGTTGAACGCATCATTTATAATGTTAGTGTCATAAAACATAACTATGGCCGTGTTCCCGAAAGGAGCCAAGCTGTAGAGAAGACTCTCAGCTTTATGCGTGCTCGGCTTGATCAAAACTGATCAATTAAAAGTCTTTTTCCATTAAAATTTATTTATCTGATTATTAGGGGGTGTATATGAGGCGCAGAAATTACACCAAAAAGAGGCAAGAGGCCTTATACCGGCAGTCTAGACTGACCTTTAAAGCTCTTTTTAATGAAGCCAAAAAAGAAAAAAAAGAAACGATCCATATCCTTTTGGCAAGGCAGTGTTTTGAGGAATCAATAGGTGATGATAGTCTTACTGTAGCCGATGGGTATAGAATACTACGTGATCGGGTTGCTCTTACTTATTTTATCGAACAGGTTCGTGATGAGTATGAAAAGAACTCTCCAACATTAAGTTTATTGAATAATATCTCTGAAGTCGTGAAGGTTATTCAAAATTACACCAATCCAAAACTAAACTTAAAATTGGCCGCTACGGTAAGTGCGCTTTCTGTTGTTGTATCGTCTATTTTTTCGCCCTTTCCAAACGAGTTGTTATCGCCCCTTGCCAAAAAATTGTTTGGCCGGAGCGAAGCACCCACCGGAGTAAGTGCGCCGCATATCCCTGCCTACGCGCCTTATCCAGCGATGATGATCGTCGATAATCGTCGTTATTCGTTTTATGGCTTTTCTGAAGAAAAAGTGCCACAAGATAATCAAAAGAAAGAGACGGCGATGTCGCCTTCAACGAAGTCTGCGCACCAATGCGCTTCTTGTCACATGATATAGCCAAGAAAACCGATAGGAACTTTATGAAAAAGACCGAACACACAACGACCCATGCGGGCTTTGTTGCCATTCTTGGCGCGCCGAACGCGGGGAAGTCCACGCTCCTCAACCAACTGCTGGGCGAGAAGCTTTCCATCGTCACGCGTAAGGCGCAGACGACGCGCATACGCGTTCTTGGCCTGATGACCGAAGGCGACACACAGATCGGCATGATCGACACGCCGGGTCTTTTCCAGCCGAAAAGCAAGCTGGAACGTGCGATGGTGCAAACCGCGTGGGATAGCCTTGAAGGGGCCGACCTTGTCTTGTTGATCGTCGATGCGGCCTCGCGCCAGCCGGATGCGAAGGTTGAGGCGATTGTCGAAGAACTCACCAAGCGCCAGCAAAAGGCGACGCTTATCTTGAACAAGGTGGATAAGGTCAGGGTCGAGAAACTTTTGCCCTTGGCCGAGCGTTTGCACGACACCGCGATGTTTGATGAGGTCTTTATGCTCTCGGCGCTGAATGGCGATGGGGTGGAGAAGCTCAAGGCCAAGCTGTTCGCCGCGATGCCAGAAGGGCCGTGGCACTTTCCCGAAGACCAGCTGACAGACGTATCCGAGCGCCTTTTGGCCGCCGAAATCACGCGCGAAAAGTTGTTCGAGCAAATTCACGACGAGTTGCCCTATGGCGCGGCCGTTGTTCCCGAAAGCTGGGAGGAGCGCAAGGATGGCTCGGTCGTGATCCGACAGACAATTTTGGTCACAAAACCAACGCACCGCGCGATGGTTTTGGGCAAGAACGGCTCGCGCATTAAGGAAATCGGCTCTGCCGCCCGCGCCGACCTGACCGAGCAGCTGGGCCGCCCCGTCCATTTGTTTCTAGAGGTCAAGGCTGACGAACGCTGGCAGGAGCGCGGGGAATTCTACCGCCTCTTCGGCCTGCAGGGGTGAGTAGGGGGGGGATTCCCCCATTAAAATACCGTCCCGCCTAAAAAACCCCTTTCATCATTTGTTAAAAGTGCCCTATTATTAACCATAACGGGGGTTTGTTGATTCGCTTGAATCTATTGCCTCTTGGTTAAGGTCGCTTTTGGGGGAGGTGTGATTTGACTCACGCTCACGGTTCTACAGGTTCTTCGCATGCTAAGGCGCCCGCTGGCGCGAAAGGCTCTCCGATAGCGATAGGCACGAAGGTCGTTATGGATGAGGCTGGGCTTGCCTCCCTGATCACGTTGCTTACCAAGGTAGGCTATCAGCCCATCGGCCCCAAGGCGCGTGACGGCGCGATTGTCTACGAAGAAATTGAATCCCTTTCTGACCTTCCTGTCGGCTTTGCCGATGAGCAAGAGGGCGGCAAGTATCGCCTTGTCGCGGGAACCAAAGGCTCATTCTTTGAGTATCTTGTCGGCCCGACCAGCTGGAAGCGCTATCTGTTCCCTCCCACCCACAAATTGTGGGGCGCTGAGCAAAAGGGCAACGGCTTTGAGATTGATAAGGCCAAGGCCGATGTGCCTGCCTATGCCTTTATCGGCGTGCGTTCGTGCGAGCTGAACGCGATGAAGATTCAAGACAAGGTTTTTGGTTTTGGCCGCGAGGATAATAATGGCGCGGGGATTTTCTCGGATCCCAATTATGTTGCTCGACGTAGCAAGGCGTTGATCATCGCGGTTAACTGCTCACGCGCTGGCAAGACTTGTTTCTGCACGTCTATGGGCGGCGATCCCCATGTTAAGGAAGATCAAGGCTTCGATTTGGCGCTGACCGAATTTGCGCCCCAGCAAACGCACGAGTTTATGGTTGAGGTTGGCAGTGAGCGGGGTCGTTTGATCCTAGAGCTTCTTCCTTACCGCGCCGTAACGTCTCATGACACCGACAGGGCAGCTTCGCAGGCGCGTAAGGCGCGTAGCGAAATGGGCCGCAAGATGCCGCCTGATATTAAGGACGTGTTAAAGCGCAATCTGGATCACAAGCGTTGGGACGATGTGGCCAGCCGCTGCCTGTCCTGCGCCAACTGCACGATGGTCTGCCCCACCTGTTTTTGCTCAACGGTGCAGGATAGCACCAATCTGACGGGCGAGAAGACCGAGCGCACGCGGTCGTGGGATTCCTGCTTCTCGGTGGATTTCAGCTATATCCATGGTGGCGCGATCCGCCCCGAAACCAAGTCGCGCTATCGTCAGTGGATGACTCATAAATTGTCCAATTGGCATGAACAATATGGCTCGTCGGGCTGCGTTGGCTGCGGGCGATGCATAACATGGTGCCCCGTCGGCATCGACATTACAGAAGAAGCCCGCGTGATCAAAACCACGGGAAAGTGATCTTTGGAACTCATCAAAAAATAGGATGCGCAGCATGACCGAGGCCGCCCCAACAAAGAAAAAGCATCATTGCACTTGCCACTCTGGCGACGCCAGCCCGATGCACCCGCGTCCCTTTAAGGTTGTTAAAATCTGGAAAGAGCTTTCCGATACGTTTAGCATGTCTCTTGTGCCAGAAGATGGCCAGCCTATCGTTTTTGCGCCCGGACAGTTTAACATGCTGTACGTTTTTGGCGTCGGCGAAGTTCCTATCAGCGTGAGCGGCGATCCAACCGATCTTAGCACGCTTGTTCATACGACCCGTGCCGTGGGTAACGTCTCGCGGGCGTTGGATGCCTTGAAAGAAGGTATGTCGGTGGGTGTGCGTGGGCCTTTTGGCACGGTGTGGCCTTTGGACATTGCCGAGGGAAAAGACTTGGTTTTCGTCGCGGGTGGTATTGGCCTTGCGCCGTTGCGCCCCGTTATTTATCAAGCGATGGCGTATCGCCACAAATACCGCAACCTTGCGATCCTTTACGGCGCTCGCACGCCCGAAGACATCCTTTTCGATAAGGAGCTGTTGCGGTGGAAGGCTCGCTTTGACATCGATGTGCAGGTGACGGTGGATCGCTCTACCGGCGATTGGGCAGGGCGCGTTGGCCTTGTGACTAAGCTGGTCGAGTGCGGCGGCTTTGATCCGGCGAATACGGTTGCCTATACCTGCGGGCCTGAAGTCATGATGCTGCATGTCGTGGACTCGCTCCACAAGCGCGGCGTGCCGCATGATCGCATCTATCTTTCTATGGAACGCAACATGAAGTGTGGCGTCGGCTTTTGCGGCCATTGTCAGTGGGGGACATCCTTTGTCTGCCGCGATGGCCCCGTGTTCCGGTTCGACACGATTGCCGATGACCTTAAAGTACGGGAGCTTTAATCATGACCGCACCCTCTGCCAAGAAAAAAGCCGCCCCCGCCGCGCCAAAGGCCAAAACGCCTGCCGCCGCGAAGCCTCATCGCGCCAAGCCCAAGGTTGCCGTGTGGAAGTTCGCTTCCTGCGACGGTTGCCAGCTTAGCCTTTTGGCGTGCGAGGATGAATTGCTGGATGTGGTGGGCGAAATCGAGATTGCCTATTTTCTTGAAGCGACGACGGCAAAGATCGATGGGCCTTACGACATTTCGCTGGTTGAGGGTTCGATCACGACCGAGCATGACCTTCACCGCCTTCGCAAGATCCGGCAAGAATCCAAGATGCTGATCACGATTGGCGCGTGCGCGACATCGGGCGGCATTCAGGCTTTGAAAAACTTTGCGAAGGTGGATGATTATATTCGCGCCGTTTACGATCACCCCGAATTTATCGACACGCTACCGACTTCGACTCCCATCAAAGATCACGTCCCAGTGGACTTTGAGCTGCGCGGTTGCCCCATCAACAAGGCCGAGCTTTTGGAAGCTATCAGCGCCTTGCTTAACAAGCGTACGCCTAACATCGTGCACACCAGTCAGTGCATCGAATGCAAGAAAAAGGGAACCGTTTGCCTGATGGTGGCCAAGGGCGTTCCTTGCCTTGGCCCTGCAACGCATGCGGGTTGCGGCAATCTGTGTCCTTCGACAAATCGTGGGTGTTTTGGTTGCTTTGGCCCATCCGAGGCCGCCAATGGCCCCGCTCTTGCCAAGCAAC
Organism: Bdellovibrionales bacterium; assembly: GCA_041662785.1. NCBI lineage: Bacteria > Pseudomonadati > Bdellovibrionota > Bdellovibrionia > Bdellovibrionales > Bdellovibrionales bacterium. Next base: position 91,533 of record JBAZRW010000003.1, read on the forward strand.
TGGAGAAACTGGGCATGACGAAGCGCGAGGTTCGTGATTTCTTCCGTTCCTATAACAGCAACGCTGCGGAGTTCCGCAAAACAAGCGAAGCTTATGACTAATAACCAAAAGAGATAAAGGAGCCGATCATGGCCACAGCGGCGAAAACCCCCACCAAGGCAAAGGCGGCAGCGAAGGCAGCGCCCTCTAAACCATCAAAGGCGAAGAAGCCTGAGACAGGCACGCGCACCATTCAGGTGGATGAACTATCCCGCGTTGAGGGCGAGGGCGCTTTGTTTGTGCGCGTTAAGGATGGCGTGATCAAGGACTGCAAGTTCAAGATTGTGGAGCCTCCGCGCTTTTTCGAAGCGTTCCTGAAAGGCCGCAGCTATCTGGAAGTACCCGACATTACCGCACGCATTTGCGGCATTTGCCCTATGGCCTATTTGATGGGCGCACAGCAAGCGATGGAAGATGCGTTGGGCATCACCATCACACAGCCAATCCGCGATCTGCGTCGCATCATGTATTGCGGCGAGTGGATCGAAAGCCACGTTTTGCATGCTGCGATGCTTCATGCACCCGATTTTCTGGGCCTTGACGACGCTCTTCAGTTGGCTGCGACCAACAAGGCCGTGGTGGAAAAAGCGCTCAGGCTTAAGAAACTGGGCAATGATTTGCTGGAAGTGGTCGGCGGTGGCCGCGCCATTCATCCGATCAACACGCGCGTTGGTGGCTTTTACAAAGTGCCCACCAAAAAAGCTTTGCGCGGCATGATGGATGAATTGAAGTGGGGGATCGAAGCCTCCATTGATCTGGCCAAACTTTTTGGAACGTTCACGTTCCCTGATTTTGAATACGACTATCACTGCGTCGCGCTGCATCACCCCGATGAATACGCGATCGTGGAAGGCGACGTGATCAGCAATCGCGGCATTCATATTCCCGTTCGCGAGTTCCATGAAGTGTTCCAAGAATCGCATGTCGCGCACTCAACGGCGCTTCGTGGTTCATCGCGTGGTGATAATGAGCCCTATTTGGCGGGGCCAAACGCGCGGTACAACCTTAACTACAAACAGCTCTCCAAGCTCGCCAAGCAAACCGCCAAAGAAATCGGTCTGGGCGAGATCGTCAACAATCCCTTTAAAAGTATCTTGGTGCGCATGGTCGAAACCGTCTATGCGTGCGAGGAAGCCTTGCGTCTTATCAAGGCGTATGAGGAGCCGGACGTGGCCTATGTCGAAGGACGCCCCCGCGCCAGTGAAGGCTTTGGTATGACGGAAGCGCCGCGCGGCGTTTGCTATCATTCCTATAAGCTGGACAGCGAGGGACGCGTTTTGAAGGCTGTCATATCCTCCCCCACTGCGCAAAACCAGCCGCAGATTGAGCGCGATTTGCACGGTGTGGTGGAACGCAGCCTTGATCTGGATGATGAGGCTTTGAAACAGCGTTGCGAGTTAACAATCCGCAACTATGATCCCTGCATCTCCTGTTCGGCCCACTTCCTGACTCTGACGATGGTGCGGGAATAAAAAGGGTATGACGATCCTTTTTCTTGGCGTTGGCAATTTGCACCGCGCGGATGATAGCGTAGGGCCTGCGCTGGCGGAAAAGCTGGCCGCCGATAAGACTTTCATGCAAAAGGGCGTGGAGGTTCAGCCTCACAGTGGCGAGGGCGTGTCGCTTATGCATGTGTGGGCGGGCGCGGAGCGTGTCGTGATTGTGGACGCGATGAAGTCGGGCGCGACGGTCGGCTCGATCCACCGGTTTGACGCCATCAATGAGCCTTTGCACCACGATGTTTTCCGCTACTCCAGCCATCTGTTCGGCCTTGCCGAGGCAACCGAGATGGCGCGGGCGCTGGGCAGTCTTCCTAAGGCCATGATTATCTATGGCATTGAGGGGTATGAGTTCACCTTTGGCGAAGCCATGTCGCCCACCGTTGCCAAAGCGCTTAAAAAGGTCGAGAAAGCCGTCCGCAAAGAATTTGATGATTTGTGAAATCTTTGGAGCCGTTATCTTTGTCTTTTTTTGTCATCCGCTCCCTCCCATTGGCGTCATCCCCGCGAAAGCGGGGATCCCGTTTGTTTTGGTGTGATAAACAAGAAGCCTTGTCCTAATTGGAAAAAGCATAAAAAGAAAACTGGATCCCCGCTTTCGCGGGGATGACGGAAAGCTTAGTAAGAAGAGGCCGCCATGCACGAAGTATCGCTTTGCGAAAGCATCGTCAAAATTGTTCAAAAACAGGCTGAAAAGGACGGCTTTTCGCGTGTCGTCAGCGTGACCTTGTCAATCGGGGAGCGTTCGGGCGCGAGCATTGAGGCCTTAGATTTCTGCTTCCCCATGGTGGCCAAAGGCACGATCGCGGAAGGCGCAACGCTCGCTTTTACCCGATCCGAGGATGACTCCCTGCGCGTCGCCTCACTAGAGGTGGGGTGAGAACAGTTAGGCGTGAAGGCTGTGGATCTTGTTTGCTTTTTTAAAATGCATCATCATGTAGGCATTGGGGTGTGAACGCCACATCAGGTTCTCTCGGCCAATCAGCTCAAGGCCAGCGCCTTGGGCGGCTTTTACGAGGGCCTCGTCGCTCCAATGGGTATCCATAAGGCTTGCAAAGCAAGGCAGGCCATTCCTATCAAGCGCGTTGAAAGTTACCTTCATAGGTGTTCCGTCTTTGAGGGCGAACCGTGGAAGACACGAAAGGGCGATATACCCATCATCATCCCCTAAAATCTCTGGGTTCGAGGCTGCTTCAAGGATAGCGGGCGGAACATCATTTATGTGGATGCAGTTTTGGTAATGTTCCGGCGTGTCGGCGACATGATTGGAAGGACACCCCACCAAGATGGCATGGCCATTAGGGGCTAACATGGAAGAAACAGCGCCGAACAAATTATTCTGTAAATTTTCAAAGGGCTGAAAGTGGTAATGGACATGAACCATCGACACAAGTTCACATTGGCCAAGAATAGAGGTTGGAACTTTATTGTTATAGCGCACAATGCCTTTTGAAATAAGATTATTGGGGGTCTTGCTGAAGGCCATTTTCAACATGTCGGGTGATGTATCGATGCCATAAACATCGGTAAAGCCTAAGGAAGGAAGACGCTTGGTCAGCCAACCGGTTCCACAACCAAAGTCGACGGCAATTCTTTTTCTGGCGCATGCTCCTTCTGCTGCCGAAGGCTCGGCTTGCCTTAGAAAACCAGCCATATAGCCGTAATACAGTTCTGGTCGACCTGTATCCTCGTTAAAAATATCGAAAAATTCAGCTGTTTTCTTGTCGTATTGATTATCTTCGCGAGGCGCAGCAATAAGGCTTTGAGCATGGGACGGCTTTGCGCCCATCGCTTCACGATGGCCGTAGAGACTTCCCTCCACTTTTCTTTCAGCGCCTGTTAGCATTTCTATCTTTCTTGTTCTAAAAACTATTCTGCTATGTCTTGTGAGAGCTTCCAAAGCGCATCAAATTGTGATCGATAGGCATTGGCGACGCTTTCGGATTTAATGGCGACGACTTTGGGGAAAGAAGGTCCTTCCCCGTAGATAATGAAATCAAACCTGTTTTCATAAACGCTAAAGGGAATCGTAAACGCCATTTGCGGCAATTTCCGATAGCGAATATACTTTGTGACCATAACATTGACGCCCTCAACGACGAGTGCTTTGAAGTCAAGTTTTTCTAGCTTTGACATTCTTTGCAGATGCATTTTGGCGTAGTCTCCAAGCGCGTCGATAAATTCTTTATCATTATTACCAAAGATATAGATTCTGCGATCTTGGGGATTATTTAAAAGGATTTTGTAAATATCGTCGGCATAGCGACGAAAATCAGCTGTTCCCTCATAATTGATCACAATGTTGACGTTCTTCCTCACTCCGTCATGTTCTGTAAACTCGACGTTATGCTCGGCGAAGGCCTTCACAATGGCGCTGATGGTGGAGTCTTGGGGCATATAGACGCCGTGCTCGATGTTCTTGATCGTTTCGGCGGACAAGCCAGAGGCCTTGGCCAACTCGGATCTGGTCCAATCCAAAAGGCCGCGGGCGGCGCGTAGTTGAGCAGCGGTAATCATTGTTGTGAAAGCGTTCCTATGTTTTACCCATCATCCATACCGTTTTTTCGCGGGAAAGTTCAAGCTTTCTATTATTTTCATCAAATCATTTTCGCGATTTTGAGGGGTTCTTGCCGAAGTAAGGTTAACAGACTGTTTTTCATGGAAAAAGGGGATGTGAAACTAATAATAATGATTTACTTGAGAATGGGCGCTCGTTATAGGGGGCTATACGCCTCCGCTTGAGGGGCTAGGGGGCCACAAGCGCACGCCGACATTACAAGGGATTGGGATATGACGAAAGAAGACTTACAGTCTGTTATTATGAGCATGAAGGCTCAGACAAGCGCGTCGCAGGCTTGTGAAGTAGGGGCTTGCTGTGATCTTAAAACAGGCTGGATGCGTCATGATCATCAATCCGTTTTTCCCATTGGGGTAGAGCAGGTTGTTTCCTTGACGGCGCTTGTTTCCTATGTCGCCCATAAAACAGAGCGAAGCGAATTTCGGGTCGAACGCGAGTTATCCAATCATTTCTGCGTTCCCAACCTTAAATGCCTTCCTGTTGAGCTTTATGACAAGGCTTTGCGCTATATTGTCGAACAAGTCCCCGCCAACCACGCCTAATTCCTCTTTTTTCTCCCCTAATCCCCTCCCATTTTCACACTTTGCACAACGGATCAAGCGGTGCTAGATTGCCACGCGCTCTGGCTTTCTTGCGATTCTCGCGGGGTAAGGCAGCGTGTTTGTTGTTTTCCATCCTTTTTCTTTGAGTGACATACATCATGGTATCTCCTGCTGAAACACTGGCTTCCAGTCTCAACCTTTCTGCCTTTGGCAAAGCGACAGAGCTTAAAAGCCGTATCTGGTTCACCATTCTGGCGCTGATTATCTATCGCGCGGGTACGTATATTCCCGTTCCCGGTATTGATCCTGTCGCGCTGGGCGCTGTGTTTAAGGCGCATACGGGCGGCATTTTGGGCATGTTTGATATGTTTTCGGGCGGCGCGTTGATGCGTATGACCATCTTCGCTCTTGGCGTCATGCCTTACATTACGGCCTCGATTATCGTCCAGCTTCTCTCGGCTATTGTGCCAGCCTTTGAGGCCATGAAGAAAGAGGGGCAGTCCGGTCAGGTTCGCCTTAATCAGTATTCGCGCTATCTGACAGTGGTTTTTGCCTTTGTTCAGGCTTATGCGCTGGCTGTCGGGCTTGAGAGCATGTCGTCAGGCATGGGCGGAGCGGTGATTGAGCCGGGCTTTTTCTTCCGTATTAGCACGGTGATCACGCTCACGGGCGGCACAATCTTTTTGATGTGGCTGGGCGAGCAGATTACGGCGCGTGGCATTGGTAACGGCGTATCGATGATTATTTATGCCGGTATTGTCGCCAACCTGCCGCAAGCGATGGCTCAGACGTTAGAGCTGGGACGGACGGGCGCTTTGTCGACATGGTTTATCTTGTTCATCCTTGCTTTGACGGTTGGCGTTTTGGCAATGTGCGTTTTCTTTGAGCGCGCGCAGCGTCGCATTCTGGTCAACTATCCCAAGCGTCAGGTGGGCAACAAAATGTATGGCGGCGAGGCCTCGCATATGCCCCTCAAGCTCAATACGTCGGGCGTCATTCCGCCGATTTTTGCCAGCTCCTTGCTTCTGTTTCCGCTGACTCTCGCCAGTTTTACGAATATCCAACAAAATGGTGGCATTCTTGCTGATATCGTTGAGGCGATCAGTCATGGTAAGCCGCTTTATATGGTGCTGTATGCCTTGATGATTGTTTTCTTTTCGTTCTTCTATACGGCGGTTGTTTTTAATCCCCAAGAAACGGCTGAGAATCTGCGTAAATATGGCGGCTTTGTTCCCGGTATTCGTCCCGGTAACAACACGGCGGATTACTTTGACTATGTGTTGACGCGCCTGACGGTTCTGGGCGCGTTTTATCTGGTAGTGGTATGTTTGCTGCCAGAGTTTATGATGAGCCGTGGAGCCGTTCCTTTCTATCTGGGCGGCACATCGCTTTTGATTGTTGTGAGCGTGACCATTGATACGATTTCTCGTGTGCAGTCTCACCTGATCGCCCACCAGTATGAAGGGTTGATCAAGAAGTCAAAGCTCCATAAGGCGCGTTAAGGGCGAGGGTTGAGTCATGAACATTATTCTGTTGGGCGCTCCGGGCGCGGGTAAGGGAACGCAAGCCAGAAGGCTGGAAGATCACTATGGCATGATTCAGCTATCGACGGGCGACATGCTCCGCGCGTCGATCAAGAGGGGAGAACCGCTAGGTTTGGAGGCTAAAAGCCTTATGGATCAAGGATCCCTTGTTCCCGACGATCTTATTGTTCGCATGATTGAAACGCGGATTGAACAGCCTGATTGTGTTAAGGGTTTTATATTGGATGGGTTCCCAAGAACAGTGCCACAGGCACAGGCCTTGGATCATATGTTGTCCTTGAAAAACAAAAAACTTGATGCTGTTATTGAATTGAAGGTTGATGAAGACGCGCTGATTGAACGCGTTTCTGGTCGTTTTACCTGCTCTCAATGCGGTGAGGGTTATCACGACATTTTTAAACCCACGCGAGCGGAAGGGGTTTGCGACGTTTGTGGCGCGACAGAGTTTACGCGCCGCTCGGACGACAATGCAGAAACCATGAAGATTCGTTTACAAGCTTACCGCGACCAAACTGCGCCTATTTTGCCCTATTATGAGCAAAAAGGAGCCCTTAAGAGCCTTGATGGCATGGCCGATATGGACGTTGTTTTCGTTCAGCTTTGCCAACTGCTTGATTCAATTTGATAAAGTCTTTGTTTGGTCTGGTGATCTTTTGGTGGCGAAATCTTTCTTTAACCATACAGAAACATATTTATGAGAGAAGATAGGCGTGCCTTCTCTAAGGTTTTTTAGAGAGGGTGGCTTGTACGAGCTTGTGATAGGAGATTCAAACCGTGAGTCAGTTGGCCCTTCTTAAAATTCTGATTGCAGATGACCATTTTTTGGTTAGGCAATTTGTGCGCAATACGCTGCAAGAATCAAAAATTACGAATATCCAAACGGCAGCCGATGGCAACGAGGCCATTGACCTTGTGCAAAAAGCGCATGAAGTCCACCAGCCGTTTGATATCGTTTTCCTTGATTGGAATATGCCGACGGTGTCGGGTCTAGAGGTTCTCAATTATTTCAGAACAAGACCTGAGTATGCCGATACAGCCTTTGTGATGCTCACGGCAGAATCCGAGCAGCAAAACATTATGAAAGCCATTAAGGCGGGCGCCACCTCTTACATTATTAAACCCGTTTCCCCAGGGGATCTTAGCAAGAAACTGTTTGAGATCCATGAGTGGATCAAGCGCAAACGCGACGGAAATAATAAGGCTGCGCAGGCGTAGGCATAAGCGCCACAGGGACTCTTCGGACGACAAAAGGGATAATGTCATGGGGCAAGTTAGTCAGTTTTTGCGTCTAGATGATATGCTGGCTCAAGATATCTCTAGCGCTGTTATCCGCGCCTTTCAAACGACCTTTGGCGTAGAAATTACGGCAGGCCCCGCCGAAATGAAGCGGGGTATGGTCTCGTTGGTGGGCGATGTCTCCGGTGTTATCGCCCTTGTGCAAGACGGCCTTGAAGGCACGATGACCTTATGTCTGACCTTTGAGACGGTGCGCGATATTTTGCCTCGCATCGTTGGCAACGCTATATCAGTTACGCATGAAATGACCACGGATGCGGTGGGTGAGCTTACCAATATGATCTTTGGACAAGTCAAGACAGAGCTGAATGGCCGTGGCTATGGACTTAAGCTTGGTATCCCCAGCGTTGTGACGGGGCGCGGCCATTTCGTCAGTCAGTTCCATCGCGGCCCTTATATGATCCTTCCCTTTTATTTGGAGGGGCAGTTGTTTCAGGTTCATGTCGCCCTGTACGACAACAAAGAAGAGCCTCAGCAAGCCTCTCATTGACGGATAATGATGACCAACGCATCTCCTCAGGGTTCATCTTCGCCCCCCCATGTAAGGGATAGCAGCGCTGCCTTGACCGAAACTGTTCGGCAGGTTGATGTGATTCATACGTCGCTGGCGGGGATGACGGCCATTGTGCTTCTTCTTCTCTTTGCCGTCGCTTTGCCTGTTTTTGGCAAGAACCCTGTTACGCAACCGATTGCATTCGGGGTCATGGTGGTGGTTTCGTTTATTGGCATTGTCGGCCTTTATGTTCTCAACTATCGCGTTCACAAACATGTAACGGATCAAGCGCGTTTGACGGAGGTTCTTGTCAATTCGTTGGGGCAGGGGTTCTTGTTTTTTGGACGCGATGGCATCTGTGGTGAGGTTTATTCGCAGGCTTGTCTTGATCTTTTGGAATCCATCCCTGTGGGCAAACCCATTACAGAAGTCTTGGGGGTTCCGCAGGATCAGCGCGCTGACTTTATGGAATGGATTGATGTCTTATACCAACCCGATCATGCGCTTGGTTTTGATGATGTCGTGAGGTTTTTGCCCCAATACTATACGCATAATGCGGATCGTCGCATTGCGCTTGTGTACAAACCCATTCTGGGGGAATCGCGAGAATTAACCCGTGTTGTTTTGATTGCGACCGATCAAACCGAGGAGTATGTGGCGCGGCAGCTGGCCAAACGGCAAGAAGACTTTGCCGAGATGATTTGCCGCATCTTTAAGGATCGCAACCAGTTTCAAGCGACCTTGGCGCATATTCGCGAGTTTTTGGACGATGCTAAGAACCCCGCTACGACGTGCGAGGATGCCTCGCGCCTTTTGCGTCAGGTTCATACCCTGAAGGCGGCGGTGAAGCAGTTTAATCTTGTCGATCTTAGCAAGGTGATGACAGAGGCGGAAAACGATTTGCGAGCCCCCACAATTGTTGATGATCCCAGTTTCCTTTCTGCCTTAGCGCAATCCTCTCAAAAAATAAGCGATGCGCTGGCGCGGCTTGTTGATGAGGTCAGCAATCTTATCGGAACGGAATACGAGTGGCGCGGCAATATCCGTGAAATCGGTGAAGCCGACCTCTATTCTTTTGCGCGAGAGCTGAAGGAAAACAATGTCGCGCCCGACCTTCTTTTACACTTTGTCGAATCGATTGCGGCGGTTCCTCTTCGCGATTGTTTTTATTCTTTTGAACGTGAGTTGCGTGAGCTGTCGGGGATGGTTGAAAAACAGATCAAACCCGTTTGTTTCGCAGGCTTAAACCCCCGCGTTTTGACGCAGCCTATGCAAGAGTTCTTGTTCTCGCTCACCCACATTTGCCGCAATATTGTCGATCATGGGATTGAGCCGCCGGTCACGCGCATGGCGCGGGGGAAGGATCCAGCGGGTCTTGTCACCGTATCTTTTGACGTTCTCCCTGATGAGGACAAGGGCGAGAAGTGGCTTAGGATTTTGATTGCGGATGATGGCAATGGCATCGATCCGGCGCGTGTTCGCGCCAAGCTTTACAGTTTGGATCCAGAAGGCGCATGGCGTTTTGAGGATGATCAAGCCGTCATTCAGCGTATTTTTACATGGAATTTCACGACAACGGAGGCCGTGACAGCGCTGTCTGGCCGTGGGATTGGCATGGAGGCCGTCGAGATGGAGGTCAAGAAGCTGGGCGGGAGCATACAGGTCTCCTCGCAGCTTTATAAGGGCGCAACCTTTGACATTAAGATTCCTTACAGGCTCGACCTGATTTAACCGTTTGTTTTTAAGATTTTATTTGAGGAATAAAGGGGCTATACTCCGCAAGTCTGTTTTCCTCCTTCTTTGATTCGTCCCCATGACCGAAGCTGAAGTAATTGAAATCTGCCGCGAGGCTATTCTCGTGATGCTCAAGATCGTCGGGCCTGTGCTCTTGGTCGGTCTTGTCGTTGGCGTGCTCATCTCGCTTATACAAACGATCACGCAGATTCAGGAAATGACCCTGTCCTTTATTCCCAAGATGGTCTTGATGTTTGCCGTGACCATTTGGCTTTTGCCTTTTATGATGGCGACGCTGGGGGGCTTTACCAGAACGCTCACTGACCGCATTGTTCAAATTGGCCTTAGTGGGTGATAGTGCCCGATGAATATCAACCTTGAATCCCAGCTCTCTGGTCAAGTTTTTCCCTTTATGATGGTTTTTACGCGCCTTGGCGCGGGCTTGATGATGTTTCCGGGTCTTGGCGAGGCGTTTGTATCGCCGCGCATCCGTATGATGTTTGCGTTAGCGCTTACTTTTCTTCTCTATCCTCTTTTGACCCCGTTAATGCCCGCCATTCCCAAACAGCCTGCTGATCTGGTTCATTTGGTCGCGATGGAGGCGCTTGTCGGCATCTTTTTCGGCGCGATCATGCGCCTTATGATGGATATTGTGGAAACGGCGGGTTCTTTGATCGCGATGGACATTGGTTTGTCAAATGCCATGATCTTGAACCCGTCGCTGGCCGCGCAAAGCGCCTTGACGTCCGTCTTTTTAACCACGGCGGCCATCGCGCTTTTGTTTATCTCCGGCCTTGATGAGCTTCTTTTTCGCGCTCTTTTGGATACCTATAAAGTTTTTCCTGTTGGGCAGACGCTGCCTTTTGCTGATCTTGTTCAGGCCTTTATCCAAACGACTAGCAAAAGTTTTCTGATTGGGGTGCAGTTAGCATCCCCCTTTATCGTCATGGGTCTTTTGCTTTACGCGACCATGGGCGTTATGCAGCGTTTGATGACGCAGGTTCAGCTCTTCCTTGTTCTCATCCCTATTCAGATTTGGGGAGGCTTTTTTGTTTTAAGTCTTTGTGTCAGCATGATCCTTGGCGTGTGGCTTGGCGTTTTCGACGACACGGCTTCGGCCCTGTTTGTCAGGTAGAGGAAAAGGGGCGCGCCCATGGCCGATGATACAGAACAAGACCAGAAAACAGAAGACGCCACCAGCAAACGGCTGAGTGAGGCGCGCGACGAAGGTAATTTGCCTGTTAGCCGCGAGATGTCTTCGTGGTTTATGATAGTCGGTATCCTGTTGATAATGTCTTGGCTGGGGCCTGCTTTTAGCAAGGATTTGTTGCTGGCTCTTCGCCCCTTCATCGAAAAACCACAGCAAATCTCAATCGAGGATGGCGGGCTTCAGAACGCGTTGATGGGAATTGTTACCACGACGGGCTTTAGCGTCACTTTACTTTTCGGCGTTTTGATCGTGCTGGCCGTTTTGGGGACGATGATCCAAACAGGCTTTTACGCTGGTACGGGCAAAATGAAGTTTGACTTGAACAAGCTGATGCCCAGTCGTGGACTGTCCCAGCTGTTTTCCATGAACTCGGTGTCCGAGCTTGTGAAAAGCTTTTTTAAACTTGTTGTTCTGGGTTATGTTGCCTATCGCGTCCTTACGCCTGTTTTTCTAAAGCTTCCCAACATTGTTGAGATCAATTTGTTAAGCAGCATGATTTTTTTTCACGACAACCTTGTTCATCTTATCGTGATTATGCTGCTTGTGATCACGGTGATTGCCGTCGCCGATATTTTGTATGTGCGCTTTCAGTATTTCAAAGGCCTGCGTATGAGCAAGCAAGAGGTCAAGGACGAGAACAAACAGATGGAAGGCGACCCGATGGTCAAGGGACGCTTACGTCAAATTCGCCTTGAGAAGTCGCGTCGTCGTATGATGGCCGAGGTTCCAACCGCCAGCGTTGTCCTCACCAACCCGACCCATTATTCCATCGCGCTTCGATACAATGGATTGATGATGGCCGCCCCCGTCGTGGTGGCCAAGGGTGTGGATCAAATCGCCCTGCGCATACGTGCGACCGCCGAGGAACATAACGTTCCGTTAGTCAGTAACCCGCCGTTGACCCGTGCGCTTTACGATGCGGTTGATCTGGATGAACCTATCCAGCCGGAACATTATCGCGCTGTGGCGGAAGTTATCTCGTATGTGTATAAACTTAAGAACAGCAAACGATAAAGAGAGTAAAATAAGATGACAGCTTTGCCTTTTATTCTGGCTTCTTCCTCACCGCGTCGTTTGACGCTTTTGGCCGATATTGGCATCACGCCAGAGCGTGTCCTTCCCGCCGAGATCGACGAAACCCCGCGCAAGGGTGAGCGGCCAGCCGTTCTTGCCAAACGCTTGGCTTTTGAAAAGGGCGCGGTGATTGCCGCGCAGAATCCGCAGGCGTTGGTGCTTGCCGCTGATACGGTCGTCGCGGTGGGTTTGCGCCTTTTGCCCAAGGCCGAGGGGCCAGAGGATGTCCGCCGCTTTTTGCGCTTGATGGAAGGCCGTCGTCATCGCGTCACCACCGCTGTGGCGCTGTTTAGGCCGCAGGCCAAGCCGCTAGAGCGTCTTAGCACCAGCTTTGTAACCTTTAAGCACCTTAGCGATCAAGAGATCGAGGCTTATGTGCAAACAGGCGAAGGGATTGGCAAGGCGGGCGGCTATGCCATCCAAGGTCGCGCCGCCTGTTTGATCCGTGCGATGCAGGGATCCTATTCCGGCATCGTGGGGCTGCCTTTGTTCGATGTGGCGCAGATGCTGAAAAGCGCGGGAGTCTTGGCATGACCAACCTTGTCATCACCTGTGATCGTAAGGGCGATTTGATCCGCGCCGCCGTGTGGCAGGGCAGGGTGCTGGTTGATTTGTATGTGGGACGTATCGCCGCGCCCGACCTTTCCGGCGCGATGGTGCGAGGCAAAGTTGCGCGCACGCTGGCAGGACAAAAGACAGCGTGGGTTGAGGCGGGTCTTGCGGAAAAGATTTTTGTGCAGAGTAAAAAACCGTTGAAGACGGGCGAGGTTTTGACTCTGCGGATCCAAACGACGATGGAAGAGGGCAAGGCGTGGGTTGGCGAGATTGCCGAGAACCTTCTCGATGCGCCTGAGACTCTTGGCCTTCTTTTGCCGCCACCATTGCCGTGGCAACGCGCCTTGATGAACCTTAAGAAAGGGGAGAGGGCGAGCTTGCTCTTCGCCGCGAAAGAGGATTTTCTTCAGTATCAAAAGAGTGGCGCGGCGTTTTCCGTGTTGTATGAAGGTAAGGGGCCTGTTCACGCGCAACTGGATGAGATGATCAGCGGGCTGCAATTGTCCATCGTGCCGCTGTCCGGTGGCGCGAGTTTAATTATCCAGCCTACGGCGGCGCTTGTGGCCATCGATGTGAACGGCGGCGCGTCTAGCAATCCAACGGCCACGAACCTTGTGGCGGTGCGCGAAGCGGCGCGGCAAATACGCCTTAGGAACCTAAGCGGTATTATCGTGATTGATTGTTTGAAAATGGCGTCGCGCGCCGACGCGTCAAAAGTCGTGAACGCGTTTGAGCGTGTGGCGGCGGATGATCCCGCAGGCGTGTCCTGTTTTGGCCTTAATAAACTTGGCCTTTTGGAAGCCACGCGAACGCGCTATGGCCCGCCGTTGGCCTTCCTCATCGGCGCATAAAAAAACGCCTTATCCCTTAATAGATTGTCTTATTGTGGTCATACTTTCGTTCTGATTAATAGAGAAGGTTTTTTTGTGACGACGGCTGGTTAGCACTTCCTTAACTGACTGAGGCATAGGGTTGACCCATGAGAAGTTTTGTTCGCCCTTTTTTGCTTGTTGGCCTGCTTGTTTTAAGCGGTTGCGTACCTTTTTGGCGTCAGTGGATGGGGCCACAGGCTCCCGCTAAACCCTATACGGTTCTGCCACCGCATGAAAACTGGTGTTACAGCACGCTTGGACAGATTGAGTGCTATACAAAACCCCAAAGGCTGCTTCCCGAATCGCTTGTTAGCGTTGATCCTCCCTCGCGCTTTCCTTTAACGCGTGAAGCCTATGCTAAGGCTTTGGCCGAAGCTCAAAAACCCTCAAAATAACGCTCCTTTCAACGGAAATTTTTAAGGCGCTTGCGCCTTTTGTTGATCCCGCTATAGTCCCCTTTCTGCTATTGTCATTAAAGGGAGTCGGTATGTTCGATCACATTAATCTTTTTATCGCCAAAGCTTTTGCGGCTGAGGGCGCTGCGCCTGTCGTTGATGCGGCGGCAGCTCCTGATACACAATCCACGCTTATGCGGTTTGCGCCGCTTTTCCTTATTTTCTTTGTGTTTTATTTCTTGCTTATCCGGCCTCAACAAAAAAAGCTGGAAGCGCAAACCGCGCTTCTCAAAACCCTTAAAAAGGGTGACAAGGTCTTGATGAACAGCGGCATTGTCGGCGTGGTGGCCAAGCTTCTTGACGATGATAAATATGTGATGGTCGAAATTGCCAAGGGCGTGGACGTCAAGGTCTTACGCTCCACCATTACCGAGCTTGCAGACGACACCAAGCCTGCCAACGAAAACAAAGACAAAAAGAACTGAGAACCGCCCCATGTTGTACATCGAACGCTGGAAAACCTATTTCATTATCGCTGTGTGCCTTTTTGGCGTGCTGTATTCTGCGCCCAACCTTGTGGGGAAGGATACATTAGCCTGGATGCAGGCGAACCTGCCTTCGGCTTTGCCTACGCAAACGGTCAATTTGGGTCTTGATCTGCGCGGTGGGTCGTACTTGCTGTTGCAAGTTGACTTGAAAACAGTGATCGCCGAAAGGCTTCAGTCTCTTCTCGATCAAGTGCGCAGTGATTTGCGCAAAGCCAAGGTTGGTTACACCGATTTGACGCTAACGGATCAGAAAATTCATTTTACGCTGACGGACTCCGCCTCAAGTGAAACGGTTAAAAATCTCCTGCGCGAGATTGATCGGGAGATGGATGTTCATATGGAAGGCCAAACCTTTGTTGTCGCGATGAGTGAATCGCAGCTTTTCGATCGTCGCCGCGCAGCGCTAGATCAATCAATCGAAATCGTGCGTCGCCGCATTGATGAAACGGGCACGCGTGAGCCTTCCATTCAACGGCAGGGCGATGATCGCATCCTTGTGCAGCTTCCAGGCATGGATGATCCTCAGCGCATCAAGAATCTTCTGGGGCAAACGGCCAAACTTTCCTTCCGTTTGGTGGATGAATCCGCGTCGATGGATCCTACGCAGCGTGTTTCCCCCACCGCTGAAAGGATGCCATCCCAAGAGAGTGGTAAGCAAAGTTGGGTTGTGCAAAAGCGCGTGATGGTATCGGGCGATATGCTGGTGGATGCTCAGCCTTCTTTTCAGGAAGGCAACCCTGTTGTTTCTTTCCGCTTTGACTCGCAAGGCGGTCGGCGTTTTGGCGAGGCGACCCGCGCCAATGTTGGCCGTCTATTCGCCATTGTTCTAGATGGCAAAGTAATCAGCGCCCCTGTGATCCGTGAGCCGATTTTGGGCGGCAGCGGCGTGATTTCCGGCAACTTTACGACACAATCGGCGCAGGATTTGGCACTATTACTCCGCGCTGGCGCGTTGCCCGCGCCGATCAAGGTGCTGGAGGAACGTACCGTTGGCCCGGGTCTTGGCGCGGATTCGATCAAGGCGGGAGCCTATGCCTCGTTAATGGGGCTGGTGCTGGTTATGATAGCGGTTTTCATATCGTATGGCGGAGTATTTGGCCTTATCGCCAACATCGCGCTGCTCTTCAATATCGCACTGATCTTCGGAGCGTTGTCGTTTTTGCAAGCGACGCTTACGCTGCCCGGTATTGCGGGCATTGTGTTGACCATCGGTATGGCGGTGGACGCGAACGTCCTCATTTATGAACGTATTCGTGAGGAAATCCGCCTTGGCCGCTCGGCCATTGTGGCGCTGGACGCTGGTTATAAGCACGCGATGTCGTCCATTATTGACGCGAACCTGACGACGCTTATTGCCTCGATCTTGCTGTTTATCTTTGGCTCTGGCACGATCAAGGGGTTTGCGGTGACGCTGTCCATCGGCATCGTGGCCTCGATCTTTACGGGCGTTATGCTGGCGCGTCTCTTGACCGTTTGGTGGACGCACTTCGCGAGGCCTAAAGTTATTCCGATTTAACCCACGGGCGAGGGGAGGGAGCGATTTCTATGCCTTCCATCCTTCCTATCGCGGACGATCTTGCCAAAGCGCTTGGCCTGTGGCGCGAGTGGCTGGTGGCCGAGCGTCGCGCGTCCGCGCATACTGTTGACTCTTATCGCCTTGATCTTCAGGCGTTTCTGACATTCATTGCAGAATACCGCGCCGCGCGCGTCAAGCTTTCCGCCTTGGCCAACCTCACCTTAATGGATTTTCGCGCATGGCTTGCGCATTTAGCTCACGAGAATCTGCAAGCTGCCTCTCGCGCTCGCGCGCTCGCGGGTGTGCGCAATTTCTTTCGCTGGCTGGATCGAACAGGGCGTCTTCATAATGAGGCAATTGATCTCCTTCGCGCGCCCAAGACGGGAAGGCGGCTGCCGCGTCCCGTGAGCGAGAGCGATGCGCTGGACATTGTCGCGTTGTCCAGAAACGTGATGCAGGAGGGCTGGGTCGGCCTGCGCGATGAGGCCTTGTTCACGCTGCTTTATGGCGCGGGCCTTCGTATCAGTGAGGCTTTGGGGCTTTGCTATCGGGATTTAAACCAGCCGAATAGGCTCACTGTGACGGGCAAGGGTAATAAGCAGCGCAGCGTGCCGCTCCTTCCCATCGTGCGGCAAGCGTTGGATACCTATAAGGCCGCGTGTCCGTTTGAGACATCGGGCAAATCCCCCGTTTTTGTTGGCGTGCGCGGTGAGGTTTTGAACGCGGGTGTGGCGCAAAGGGCGCTGCGTTGCCTTAGGCGTGATTTGGGGTTGCCCGATACTGTTACGCCGCATGCGCTGCGGCACAGCTTTGCCACGCATTTGTTGGCAGGGGGCGCGGATTTGCGAAGTTTGCAGGAATTGCTGGGCCATAGCTCGCTTTCGACCACGCAGCTTTATACGCGCATCGAGTCCGTGCAGCTGGCGGCAACTTACCGCGCCTCCCACCCAAGGGCTAAGGCGCGAGTGTGATAAAATTATGTCGACGATGAGCCGTCCTTGAAGATTTTCCCATTTTGCATAAGCATAGCCATTTGCTGATCCATAAAGGTGCGCGTTTGACCGATCCGTTTTTCGCGAATGCAGTTGCGGAAAGGCGCGGCTGGATTATGAGGCTCTACAATGAAGAACTGGGCGTGAAGGCCTTGGGGGACGACGGTTTGATGGATGATCGCCGTCAGACCTGTGGCCAAAAGCGTTGTGGCGCGTTCGCCGACGGCTTGTTCGGCTAATTGCAAAAGCCCTTCTACGGCTTCTTCAACGCTGCCGGCGTGCATCGTCGTGATAACAAGGTGACCAGAGGTCGCGGCGCGAAGCAGCTGATTGGCGGCATCGGGTGTTCGAAGCTCCCCCACAAAGATATAGCGCGGATGCCAACGCATGCTGCGCTTAAGCATGGTAGCCCACTCGTGATCCTCTTTCACCTCAACCTGATAGCAAAACCCATGTTCATTGTGGCGACCTTCAAGATCGTATTCGACGGGATCTTCGATAGTAAAAGCGACACCACCAAGATTGTTAAGGAAATCCGCCAGCAGAGAGCAGGACGTTGTCGTTTTGCCTTGGCCTGTTGAGCCGCACAAAAGGATGAGGCCGTGGCGTTTTCCCAAGGCCCGCAAGTGTGGCACGAGAGCGGGGACAAAGCCCAGTTTCTCTAGCGTTGGCGGGATAGAGTTGATTTTACGCAAGGAGGCCCAAAGCAGGCCGCCCGCTGTGCGCGTTTTGGCTGCGCGCATGCGAACGTCCTCATAGGTTATGCCCATTTCGTCATCAACAAATTTGGTTTTTAAGTAGCTTCCCAACGCCGTGACGGCGTCAAGGTATTCACTTGGCACTTCGCAATCGTTGCCATCGTTGGAGCTACTGACCTGCTTGTGATAATGGGGGCTGGCATCGCCTTCAAGGCAAACGTACAGATCCACAAAATCAAGATCACTAAGTTTTTTTTCAGACATAGTCTTCAACCACCATAGCTTTGGACAAGGCTGCCAGAGATAAGATACCACCCATCAACCAACACGAAGAAGATGATTTTGAAAGGCAGTGAGATAACCGTGGGCGGTAGCATCATCATGCCCATGGACATCAAGATTGAAGCAATTACCATGTCAATGATAAGAAATGGTAAAAAAACCAAAAAGCCTATTTCAAACGCGCGGCGAAGCTCTGAAATCATAAAGGCTGGGATCAGAGCACGAATAGGCGTGCTTGGCTTTTCGACTTTTTGCGTGACATCACCTTTGGCGGGCGCTTTGGGCTGTTCAATCTTGGCCATATCCATGAATAAAACCAGATCCTTTTCGCGGGTATGTTTCAGCATGAAGTCGGAAAATGGCTCAAGGCTGCGCGTAAAGGAGGTTTCTTCGTCAATTTCATTGTTGATGAGGGGTTTAATGCCTAGATCCCATGACTGTTCAAAAACGGGTTGCATCACAAAAAAGGTCAGAAAAAGCGCAAGGCTGATAAGAACGATATTCGGCGGCGTTTGCTGCGCACCGATGGCCATGCGAACAAACGATAGAACGACGATCACGCGCGTGAAGCAGGTCACCATGATAAGAATAGACGGCGCGAGCGTCAAAACTGTCATTAGCAAGGTGAATTGGATCAAGCGCCCCGACGTCGTGGGGCCTTGGCCAAGATCGAGGCTGATGTTCTGCGCCATGGCCACGGCAGGAAAGAAAATGAACAGGCCAACGCAGGCCAGTGCCAGAAGGAGGGGAAGAGAAAGACGTTTGATCATGACGAAGAACCGTGAGTGGTATCAAGGGGCGCGCAGGCGCGGGTTGAAAGAAGAAGGTCGCCACCCACGCCAAGCAACAGGTGATATTCCTTATCATCGCATTGGGCGATGACAAGGCGTCGCCGCGTATCCAAAGATAAACTGGCGATGACTTTAAGGCGATCCCGCGCCGTGCCGCGCTGCGTTAGCCAACCGCGCATTGAGACATATTTAAGCCCCCAGCCAAGAGCCGCCATCAAACCGATGACGGTGACTGAAGCGAAGAGAAAGCGCAGCCACGATACAGAATCGGGATCGGGGTTAGGCATGATCATCATCCTTAGGTGGGTTTTGCAGCAAGGCCGCCTCGCATGAAGACAAAAGCCCCAACAGCGCCGTTAGCTCTGGCAAATACTGTTGTTGTTGATCGACCATCGAACTTTGAACTGTTTGGCATATCTCTTTGACGCGCAGATCAAGGCCGCTCATATCAACGGCTTCGCCTTGTCGGATTTTCGATTCCGCATCCATGAAATAGCGGCAAAGATCGTTAAGCTCGGTGAGCGTTTCGGGAAGAGACGATGTTGTCATCAGGCGCCTTTCATCGAGGTTAGAGACGATTCCGTTTTAGCGACCTGCGCGCGGGCCGTGTTGGCTTCATAAACTTTGGCTAGGATTTCTGCCACTAGAACGATGGCCTCGCTGGGAATGGGGGTATCAAGATCAAGTTGTGCCAGTATTTCTGTCAGGGCGCAATCCTCTCTTACTGGGATGCCATTGGCAAAGGCAATTTCAAGAATTTCCTCGGCCAGTTTTCCTCGGCCTGTGGCCGTTATGGCCGCCGGTTGATCAGGGTGCGATTTGTTGGCCGTCAAGGCCACAGCGACGGCACGCTCGCCCGCCCGTTTGATAGGAGAGGTAGAGGGCGTATGATCCTTTTCGTCTGCGCCGTATGTCATGCGGATGAGTCTAGCCAAAGGGTGTTTTTGAAACAATCCCCCTTTTCCTAATGATCGTTTCCCCTTCGTAACAACTATGACGGACGGAAAAACTGTGTTATAGTTAATCCCTAACAAAAGGATTCGCTTATGTCGCTCATGGATGGCGGTATCTTAAGTCTCATGTCCCAAAAGATGGCCTATCTGGGACAGAAGCAGGCGGTGCTCGCGCAGAACGTCGCGAATGCCAACACGCCTGCCTATAAGGCCAAAGAGCTAACCCCCTTTGCAAGCTTTGCCGATACGTTGAAGTCGGCCAGCAGCGGCATGTCCGTGACGAATGATCGGCACATTACGCCAGCCTCGATGGCGGGCGTGAACGCGGCGACCAAAACGATGCGGCCCTTTGAGGTTATGCCGACGGGCAATTCGGTGGACCTTGAACAACAGATGATGGAAGTCTCGAAAACCACGGTTGAGTTTCAGGCGGACGCCTCGATCTACCAGAAGTTTATGAACCTTCTTAAACTTGCCGTTGGCAAATAATTCTTAAGGAACGGACGCGATGACTACCTCTGACCTAACATCGGTGATGTCGATCGCAAGCTCTGGCTTGCGGGCGCAGTCCACGCGCATGAAGGTCATTGCCGAAAATATCGCCAATGCCTCGACAACGCCCGCGACGCCCAATGATAAGCCCTATCAGCGCCAAGTGGTGACCTTCAAGAACGAGTTTGACCGCGCCCAAGGCATTTACAAGGTCAAGGTTGATGGCGTGAAAAAGGACAACAGCGAGTTTATTCGCAAGTTTGATCCCTCTCACCCCGCTGCCGATGCGCAGGGTTATGTGATGACGCCGAACGTCAAGCCGATCATGGAGAGCATGGACATGCGGGAATCGCAGCGCTCTTATGATGCCAATCTTAATGTTATTGAATCGTCGCGCTCGATGCTGCTGCGCACGATTGATTTGCTCAGGAATTAGTAGGGGAGAAAACCGATGGTCATGAACGTCTCTAATGTTCTTTCCGCGTACCGTCAGGCTGACGGCGCTGGCCTTGGGATCAAAGACGCCGCCGCGATGGCTCCCGTGGACAAGAAGGGCGATACGTTCTCGGACGCGCTGGGCGATTTTCTGGGCGATGCCGTTCAAAGCATCAAGCACAGCGAGGAAATGGCCTCCAAGGGCGCGGTCGGCAAGGCCGATTTGCAAGACGTTATTCTGGCCGTCAGCAATGCGGAAGTGATGATGCAAACCGTGACCTCAATCCGCGATAAGGTCATCTCCGCCTATCAAGAAGTCATCCGCACCGCGATTTAAGCTAAGTCGCGCGCACCCTTCATATGCCTGTCATATACCCGTCATTCTCCGGCAAGGGGCTGCACTTTTTGGTGTGCCGGACAGGATTCAGAGGGCGGGGAGTGGCTATTGAGTTTCCTTTTTCCGCCACTCGGCTAAGCGTTGGTTTTCTGGCCCTTTATGGGCCTGAAACGCCTTCCTTTTCCCATCATTGTCATCGGCCCCGTAGCCTGTTATACCTATCCTTGTCGGGGCTGCGAGTCGTTGCCCTGTTCCTATGGCTAAGTGGTTGAAAGTATGAATTTCCGCATGAGCAGACGCCGCCGCATCTTTGAGGGCAAGGCCAAGGTTCTGTTCGAAGGGCCAGAACCCGGAACCTTAGTGCAGTATTTCAAGGATGACGCCAGCGCCCATAATAACCAGAAAAAGGGCATTGTGACGGGCAAGGGTGTCCTGAACAACCGTATTTCCGAATATCTGATGACCAAGCTGAACGATATCGGCGTGCCGACGCATTTCATGCGCCGCCTGAACATGCGTGAGCAGCTGATCCGCCAGCTTGATATTATCCCGATCCAAATCGTCGTGCGCAACGTCGCGGCGGGCAGCTTTGCCAAGCGCCTTGGTATTCCCGAAGGCACGGCGCTGCCGCGCTCGATTGTCGAGTTTTATTACAAGCAAGCCGACCTGAACAACCCGATGGTATCCGAAGAACACATCACGGCCTTTGGTTGGGCCAATCCCTATGAGCTGGACGAAATCATGTCGCACACGCTGCGCGTGAACGATTATATGTCGGGGCTTTTCCTTGGCATTGGACTGCGGCTTGTGGATTTTAAGATGGAGTTTGGCCGCATCTGGGATCACGATGAAATGCGCATCGTGCTGGCGGACGAGATGACCCCCGATAATTGCCGTCTGTGGGACATCAAGACGAACGAGAAAATGGACAAAGACCGCTTTGTCGAGGATCTTGGTAAGGTTGAAGAGGCCTATCAGGAAGTGGCGCGTCGCCTTGGCATTTTGCCCGAAGGCCTGAACCCCACGGGCGATAATACGCCGACCAACAACAATATCACCTCATTCAACGAAAGATAGGTTGCTCCCCATGAAAGTTCGCATTGATATTATGCTGAAGAACGGCGTTTTGGATCCTCAAGGCAAGGCGATTGGTCATGCTTTGGGTGCGCTTGGTTTTGCGGGCGTTGAAGACGTGCGCGTCGGCAAAACGATTTTTGTCACGACCAGCGAAACGGACGCCGCCAAAGCCACCGAGGCCGCCAAGGCGATGGCCGAAAAGATCCTTGCCAACCTTGTGATCGAAGATTTCACTGTCACGGTTTTGTAAAGCCTTTGTTTAAAGAACACCCTTCAATGGTGGAGATTTCAGGATGAAAGTCGGTCGGTTTCAATTTCTTCTTCTTGCTCTTCTGGTCGGGGCTTTAGGCGCTTGTTCGTCCTATCAAGCGGGCAATGAGCAGCCGCCAATGGAACCTCAAGTTTTTCCTTTTGTCCGCCTTTCGCCTTCGCCTCCACCGCCATCGCCTATTGAGGTCAGGCCTGAAATGCTTAACCCGATGCAACAAGTCTGGCGGTCGGGCTACTGGTCTTATGATGGTTTTACCTTTAGCTGGGTTGAAGGCTCTTATATCTTTAAGCCCAACCCCACGGCGGCGTGGACGCCAGACCGTTGGGAGCATCGCACCTTTGGCTGGGCCTTTATTCCAGGCTATTGGCAATAGACCATGCGGACGCGTCTTGCCACCGTCCTGTTTCTGGCTTTTATCGGGATGATTTCTGCGCCTTCCGTCAGCGCGGCTGCGGGGACGTATTATGCGCCGCCCCAGCAGTGCAAGACGTCATTTGTTGTGACGGATATGGCCTCAAAACAGCTCTTTTCCGGCGACTTTCAGGATGCCACGGGCAGCTTTCACTATGACGAAGGCACTCACACCGTCAGCCGCCTGCGGTTTGCGATTGATGCGCGGAGCCTGCAAGCGCCCCAGACCTCGCGCAGCCGCAGCGCTGAGATGTTCGCGATCACCCAAAATCCCGAAATCAGCTTTGCCTCGGACGCGCCTGTGACGCTTAAGGATGGTGCGGGCGCGATTAAGGGAACCTTGACCCTGCACGGCAAAAGCCAAGCCGCGAGCTTTGACGCCACGCTTGCCAAGGCCGAGGGGAGGGGGCAGCTGCGTCTGACGCTTACGGGCAAGGTCAAGCGCGAGGCCTATGGCATGACCGTCGACCCCACGCCAGAGCAGCCGGAAACGGGCCTAGGCGACACGATCGCCTTAACCCTAGAGATGCAAGGCATCACGCCCTAAGGGGTGTGGAACGGACGGGGACAGCGGGCGGGTCGCGCTTGCTGCGTGCTTGGTCAGGATTTCTTTTCTGGCTTTCTTAAAAGCCAAACGGGCGGTTTTTGACTTTGCCCTAAAGGCCGCCTTTTCACCATTGCGCCAAGCCAAGAAGAAATCACGCTCGTTCTTGTAAAGGGCTTTTACCTCGTTGTCGTTGCTGGCTCGTGCATGGGTGCGAAGGTCAAGCAAATAGGTCGCGCACGAAAGGGCAAAAACTTCCTTTGCCCCCAGTTTGCGAAAATCACGAAACATGGCGGCATCGCGTTTGTTGACTATTTCAAGATGTGGGTTGTCCAACATGCCAAAGAGCTCTTTTGCACGAAAGGATGATTTTTCATGAGCGCCACAGGCCAGCGTCACCGCTTCTTTGAAAGGAGTTGTCCTTGAAAACTTATCAGAAACATAGTCCCATACTGGTTTTTCTATTAATGCCGCAAATCTCCGGCCAACAATTTTGACTGCATCTTTGATGAAATCTGTAGACCTTAGGTAGCTAAATAGAGGCGTATCATCTAAACGGTTTGCGTGAAGGCGCGTCGCTTCATTGGACGCCAGCTTCCAGTTAGGAATGGGTGAGAAGCTTGGGTCATTTCTATTGAGCCTTACGATTTTGACAATAGCTTCATCTGGTCCAGCATAGAACAATACGCAACCCAACACGGGCTTTTTAAAGGCAAAGCCCCCAGCATGTATTTTAAGGTCTATGATCTTTTTGCAAAAAATAGCAGCTAGCGCGTTCATATTAGGCATAGCGTTCCCCTAATGTTAGGTTGCTATGCTTAAACGAAGTCGTATTTGAAGCCTGCATGCGCCGAACGCAGGCACTTACCTATTTTTTTGATGAGTTTAGGAGGGGTCGTTAAGTTGTATGCTTTTTCTGATAGAGTAACTTCATTTTCTCCCCATATAGGATAGTAAAAATCATTGGTCTTATTTGGAATATCTGTGACAAGCTGAGCCGCACCCGCAAACACGCGAATTGATTTTCCGTCATCTGATTTTTTGATTTTTACAGAATACACACCATTAGGAACATTTTGGAAGTTAGACATACGAACAAGCCACACCCCATTGTTATCTTGGGGGTGACGTAACTTGTCCGGTTCCTCATTTACAAAGCCAACAAAGTCGACTGTTTCAGCCATATGAATACTGCTTTCTTGCACCCATGGCCTAAGGCCACCATAGAGCGCCGGATTAATTTCGTAATTCTCATCTCTTGCTTCTAACATAGAGGCCCCCTCTAGCTTTTCAAAATGGTTTCGTCATTCAAGAATGGTTGCGCTCATCCCTGCGCGTAGCGATAGAATAGCAAAAAGCCCGAGCAAAAACAATTTTGCTATTACTTTCAATATGTTATTAATATCTTGTTAAGCATAGAGAGGGCGTTTTTAAGAAAGACCCTTTGAAAAATCGTTCTTATTCAAAAAGCCGTTAACCACAAAACATCGCTCCCTAAGGGGTGGGGGATTGTTTGGGAAGGGATTCTTTCTGAACATTCAAAATGCGATGAGCGATGACAGGAAAGAACGGCAAAGCATCACTCCAATTCTCAATGGCCTTAATGGGGGTTTGTTGCTTGGCATGCTGAATGAATTGGGCGACTTTTTCTTTCCCATCAACCGAATGAATGGCGATCTTGGGTAGCGGTTTATGAACCTCTTGGCTAACAGCATGCAAATCATTTAACAAAGCCTCTGTTGCCCTTTTACCGTCCTTATCATGAATATAATCCAGAACGACAAGACATAATCCAGCGTCGCTTTTGTGGGCTTCTTGTACTTTGTGACGGAAATCATCAAAGCGACAGACAATAAGTTTGGAAAGTCCAGAATACTTCTCAGGAAAATTACGAGCCAAATCTTTTGAAATAATTCGGACACAATGCCGACCGGACAATTGATAAGATACATAGATAACTGAAGAAAATGGCTCGCTCATTTAAGATATCTCCTTTGTTTGCTCGCATGATAGTAAAGGAGCGCTGTGGCCGATGCAATAATATAGTGTTTCCCTATCAATATCCTCATAACTATGGTTAATATCGCTCTTGAAATTCTTATCATTGAGCCCCATATAAGCCTCATGTTTTTTGAATAAGGGAGATTCCTGATGACCGAAGAAAGAATGGCCTTTAAGGCCGAAGTCAGCCGCCTTTTGGATATCGTCGTTCACTCGCTTTACAGTGAGAAGGAGATTTTCCTGCGCGAGCTGATCTCTAACGCTTCGGACGCGTGTGACAAGCTGCGCTATGAGGCGCTTACGGTTCCGGAATTGACGGGCGAGGACACGGACTTCAAGATTACGATTTCATCCGACCCCAAGGCGCGCACCATCACGGTTGAGGATAACGGCATTGGCATGACTCGCGATGAGCTGGTGGACAATCTGGGAACGATTGCTCAGTCGGGTACGGCCTCGTTTATCAAGGGCATGGAGGCCGCTCAAAAAGGCGACATTACGCAAATTGGCCAGTTCGGTGTTGGCTTTTACGCCGCCTTTATGATCGCGCAGGAAGTGGAAGTCCTGAGCCGCAAGGCTGGAACGGAAGAGACATGGTGCTGGCGCTCGGACGGGCGCGGTGAGTTCGCTGTCGAGGAGGATACCAAGGCCTCGCGAGGCACGACGATCACGCTCTATCTGAAGCAAGGCGAGGACGAGTTCATCAGTCCCGAACGCCTGCGCGGCATCATCAAACTCTATTCCGACCATATCGCTCTGCCGATTTTTTTGAATGATGAGGAAGCGCCCGTCAACCACGCCAGCGCCCTATGGCTACGCGCCAAAAGCGATATCACCGCCGATCAATACAAAGAGTTTTATCACCATGTCGGCCATGCGTTCGAAGAACCCGCTATGACGATGCACTGGAAGGCGGAAGGCAAGATTGAATACACGGGCCTTCTGTATGTTCCGGGCATGAAGCCCTATGATCTCTTTGATCCTAAGCGCCGCCACGGCGTGAAGCTGTACGTCAAGCGTGTGTTTATCACGGACGAGGCCGAGGGTCTTGTGCCGCCGTACCTGCGCTTCCTACGCGGCGTGATCGATAGTGAGGATTTGCCGCTGAACGTCAGCCGCGAGATGCTGCAAAACAATCCTATGCTGACAAAAATCCGCCAAGGCGTCACGCGCCGCGTGTTGGGGGAGCTTGTCAAAGAAGCGGAGAAGGACAAAGAGACTTACGCCAAAATCTGGGACAATTTCGGCGCGGTTTTGAAAGAAGGCGTCTATGAGGACACCGAGCATCGCGAAACGCTGCTGAAGCTTCTGCGTTGCCGCACCACGCATGAAAGTGGCCTCACTTCACTGGCCGATTACGTTTCCCGCATGAAGGAAGGCCAAGACTCCATTTTCTATATGAACGGCGACAATTTAGAGAGCCTTGCCCGCAGCCCGCATCTGGAAGGCTTTAAGGCGCGTGGCATCGAAGTGTTGCTACTGACGGAAACCGTGGATGATTTCTGGCCGACGGCCGTGGCGACGTTTGAGGAAAAACCGTTCAAGTCCGCGACCCGCGCAGGGCAAGACCTCGACAAAATCGCCAAGACGGACAAAACTGACGAAGCAAAAAAAGAAGAAGCGCCTGCGGACTCGGTTAGCTCGCTGATCACAGCGATGAAGATGGCCTATGGCGAGCAGGTCAAGGACGTGCGCGTGTCTGACCGCCTGACCGATAGCCCCGTTTGCCTTGCGGCGGACGAGGGCGACGTCGATATTCATCTGGAGCGTTTCCTGAAACAGCACAACCAAATCCGCACCGCCAGCGCCCGCATTCTGGAGATCAACGCCAGCCATCCGCTTATCAAGAAGCTGGCCGATAAGGCCGCTGGGTTACTCGAAGGTTCTGCCGAAACGAAGGCAGGCGGAGCCTCCTTAAACGATATGGCGTGGCTGCTTTTGGATCAGGCGCGGTTGATGGATGGCGAGCCTTTGGCCGACCCCGCCGCCTTCGCCCGCCGCATGGCTGAGATGCTGGGCAGGGCGGTCTAAGGGTAATCGCGTGTCATCCCCGCGATTTTCCTTTAGCGTCATCCCCGCCCCGCATCAAGTGCGGGGCAGGCTCCAGCGGGGATCCCGTTTATTTTAAAAAGAACAAAATAGGCTTTGTCGAAGAATTTTAAAACCAAACGGGATCCCCGATCTTCGCCTTGCTGGCGCAAGGCTCGTCGAGGATGACGGAAAGGAGTAGGGGTGACGGGCGTGTCAAAACTGTTAGGCAAGGAGCCTAAAAAGCCTTGTTTTAACCTGTTTTAGCCCTTCTGCTCAAAAAAGGTAAGATTTGGGTTGCATGGCATAAAAACACCCATTATAGATTGCCGCGCTTCCCCGGTAGCTCAGTTGGTAGAGCAGGTGACTGTTAATCACCTTGTCGGCGGTTCGAGTCCGTCCCGGGGAGCCAGTTTTACGAGGAGATCATATTATGGCAGGCTTCTCATTCCTTTCGAAATTACGTGCGCGGCACGCCGCCAAAAAGGCTGCCCGCCAGATTGAAAAAGAAGCTCAAAATCTTCTTGACGCTGCCACTAAGGCTGAGGGAGGGAGTCCCTTTGATAATCTTCAGGCTTTCGTGCTTTGCTATCAGGCGATGGACGGTCGCGATCTTTTGGCCGAGGCGAACATAAATAAGTTTTATGCTCTCCCTGTCGAGGTTAGAAATAGCATGCTGACAGATAAAGAGTATGGCGAGTACGGCGCTACTTCCGTTGCCATGCGCGATGACGTTAATGTCATGCTGACTCTTCGTTTAGTGGCGCAAGAGATATGTCCCAAGGTCAAGGCCCTAAGAGATGGCGATCTTGCCCGTCTTTCAACTGAAGCAACGAGGGAGGCTATCAGCGCCCGTTATCCCTCCATGCCCCCACAACGAATTGACGCTATTCTCAAGCTTTAAGGCTTGTTGGCGCGAAGGGGTCTTGACATTCCTATGCTGTCAAGGTGTTGTCGGGGGGAACTTCCATTGTGAGCCGTTATGTCCGACAAAAAGTATGAAATCATTCACCGCGAGGCTCTGTTTCAGGGCTATTTTCGCGTGGATCGGTTCCATTTGCGTCAAGAGCTTTATGCAGGCGGCTGGAGCGATGTTTTCTCGCGCGAGGTGTTTGAGGGCGCACGCAACGCCGCCGCCGTCCTCCTTTTCGATCCCCATCAAGACAAAGTCATTTTGATCGAAGAGTTTCGCGCTGGCCCCATGGCCAAGGGCGACGATCCCTTCCTGATCGAGGTTGTCGCGGGCGTGATCGGCGCCGATGAAACGCCAGAGGTGACGGCCCGCCGCGAATCTACGGAAGAGGCGGGCTGTGAGGTGACGGATTTGCAGAAAATAGCCTCGTATTACCCCAGTCCCGGTTGTTTGTCGGAATACACGACCCTGTTCGTGGGACGCACTAAGGCCCCCGAAGATGGCTCTATTTATGGCCTCGCCCATGAGGGGGAGGATATCAAAGTTGTGGTTTTAGAGGCTATGCAGGCCATTAACCTACTGTATTCTGGAAAACTGCGCGATGCGTCCAGCGTGATCGCGATGCAGTGGTTTGCCCTTCACCATACGGAACTTCGCTCGCGCTGGCTGGTGAGCGACACCAGTACGATGATCATTTGATTTTTCTGTAAGGCCTCGGTATAAACAGCGCTCTTTTGGATTGCAGTCTTTTCTGAATTATGTTCAGAAGATGAAAAAAGGAAACGGGACCCCCGCTTTCCCCCTACGCTGCTTCGCAGCTTCGGCGCGACAGGTCGCGGGGGTGACGGTTATGGGGTGGAACTAAACATTAAACCCGTCATTCCCGCGAAAGCGGGAATCCAGTTTGTTTTCTTTTTTATGATCATTTTATCTGACATTAGGTTATATAGGTTACGGACGGACGGGTGGTCGAGTGCCCGCGAACGTAAGTGAGCAAGAGAGAAGATATTTTTGAGTTGTGCGGACGGGTGGTCGAGTGGTTGAAGGCTCCGGTCTTGAAAACCGGCGTGGGGGTAACTCCACCGTGGGTTCGAATCCCACCCCGTCCGCCATAAAGCAAAAGGCCCCTTTGGGGCCTTTTGCTTTATGAAGAACATGGTCGCGCTGAAGCACCTGCTCGGGTTCGACAGCCAATCATGCATGGTTCTGGGCACTTCAGATAAGCATTTGTCTGCCAGCTTTCGTGCAACGAATGCTTAAGTGCGCAGTTATGTTAAAATTGGTTGCACCACACCTTGGCTGACACATTTTTTGAACGTCGCATTTTAATCAAGATCAACGAGTCAGAGCGTGCACACGCGCTCTTGCCGATGACCATCGCTTGATGCGCGAAGCGCTTATTGCAATAGACATTCGCGACACGCAAGTGCTTGATGCGCATGGGCTGGCCAGCCGTCGCAAAGCCCAGAACCCGCGCGGAAATCTGCGCCGTTCGGCAGCTTGGCTAGGTTCCTCTCCAGCGACTTATGGAGTCAACTTACCCAAAGATATCTGGGCTCTTACGAGATTGGCAAAGGCATTGGCGTTTTGTGCCTTTCCATGATGGCTCTCGTTTTCTGTGGATCCCACAAAACTAGCTTGCTTTAATATTTCAATCTGTGAGTCTTTTGCCAAAATCGCGCCACCTTTGACTTCCGCTTCGACCGCAGTCAAATTTGCATACGCATTTATAGCAGCACCGCTCGCCACTTGACTTTCGCGATATTTTGCACTCTTAAGCATAGCCTCTTTGAGAATTCTGAATTTACCCAATATGTCTTCGTAATCTTCTTTTTCCATTTATCCTCTCCTCACAAATTGAAATTCTTGTCTGATCATTATAGCACGCAGTCATGAAACTATATAGATTAATTTCTAGGACAGTCCCTTAACCTTAATGATCCACTGGAGCCCAGGTTTACCGCCTTTGCTCCGCCTGTAAAGCAAAAGGCCCCCTAGGGGCCTTTTGCTTTATGAAGAACAAGGTAGAGCTGAAGAACCCACAAGGGTTCGACAAAACGCCAAAGGCGTTTTGGACGATGGAGCAAAGCGACATCGCCCGAAGGGGCAAAAACGCGAGAAGCGAGCGTTTTTGATCAATCCCACCCCGTCCGCCATTACAAAAGACCCTAATCAATTTTTAACCTCCTTTGCCTAGGCTTCGCCAACATTGCAGCAAGGGAGGCGTCGCTATGCTTAAGGGTAAAACAGCCATCGTTACAGGCTCCACCAGCGGTATCGGGTACGGCATTGCCCGCTCTCTTGCCAAAGAGGGCGTGAACATCATGCTCAACGGTTTTGCGGATGAGGCGACGGTAACCGCCGCTAAGGCCGAGATTGCCGGCTTGGGTGTGCGCGTTGAATACAGCGGCGCAGACGTTGGCAAAGTTGATCAAATCAACGCGATGATGGACGCGACGCTCGCGGCCTTTGGCTCTATCGATATCGTCGTGAATAACGCTGGTATCCAGTTTGTTGCGCCCGTCGATCAATTCCCCTTGGAGAAATGGGACGCTGTCCTCGCGACCAACATGTCGTCCGTGTTCTATACAACCCGCAAGACGCTGCCCCTTATGCGTGAAAAGGGTTGGGGGCGTATTATCAACATTTCCTCGGCACATGGGCTTGTCGCCAGCCCAAACAAAATCGCCTATGTCGGGGCGAAGCATGCTGTTTTGGGCATGACCAAGGTTGTGGCTTTGGAGGCGGCAGGCAGCGGCGTGACGTGTAATGCCATCTGTCCCGGATGGGTTCTAACCCCCTTGGTTCAAGCACAGATCGACGCTATCGCGCAGCGCGAGGGTCTGACGAATGAGGAAGCCTCGGCCAAGCTTTTGTCGGAAAAACAACCCTCTAAGCAGTTTGCTTCGCCAGAGGACATTGGGGCGCTGGCCGTATTCCTGTGTTCTGACGCGGCGCGACAAATCACAGGCGCAAGCTATACCATCGATGGCGGCTGGACAGCGGTTTGAGGGCGGGCGCGGTCTATAATTAAGCTTTTATCAACCAGTGTCCCCTATCCTTAAAGTAGGGTATTTATCTTAACGTTGGAGGCTTGTCATGCGTTTCGTATCTGTTCGTTTTTTGATGATTTCCGCTTTCGTGGTGATGGCCCTTGCGCCCTGCGTTGCGCAGGCAGCGGTCGCTTCGCCTGCTACTATGCAGATGTTGCCACCGACAAGAATGGATAAGGATGATGGCCAATGTGATTCTGGAAGTAAGCGTGTTTTGGTATGGGATGGAGCGCAAGGTCGTTCCATCAAATGTGCGACTGGTTTTATAGTCGAGGGAAATAACAATGTGAGTCCGGCAAAAGTAACTATTCAGGGGCTTACAACGGCAAGTGGCGGACTTGTTTTGACACCCGTGGCGGTTGATCCTCCTTCACCTGCTCTTGGGCAGATATGGGTTAGGTCGGTTCCATAAAATGAGCAAAACATCCTATAAATGGCTTCCGGTTCTTTTTCTCGCCGCTGCGATAATGCCGGCGGGGGAGGCTTGGGCTTGGGGCAATCTGACGGGCGGCGACCATGGCGGCGCGGCGTGGAATCCCGCGAACGGTACAAAAATCGCGGGCATTCACACCAACATCGGGGTGTTTACGGTGGCGGGTGGCGCAACCGTATCCGTTCAGCCATGGGATGGAGCCAATTATGGCAATGTGACAATTAACGCGACCAATATCACAATTGCGGGAACGCTGACGGCGGCAGGCGCAGGCTATGGTGGCGGCGGCGGTGGCGGCGGTGGCGTAGGTGTTACGGGACCCAGTGCGCCCCCTATTCAGTGCCGCCCCTACACTAATGGGGCAGCAGGCGTGGGTATACAAGGCGGCGCTAATGGGACATTAGGATCAAAGGGTTTTGGCACTTATGGCTTTTCTATCGGCGGAGCTGGAGGTGCGGGGGGGGGCGTCTATGGCGGGAATGGCGCCACGGCTGTTACCACGCCCGACACGGGCTTGGGGGCTCGTCTTAATGGATTGGCTGGCGGCAAGGGCGGGTATGCGCTTGCTGGTGGACAGGGAGACACAACGACCGATGAATCCTTGCGGATGGGATCAGGCGGTGGTGGCGGTTCGGGCGGCGCGAGTGCCCGTGAAATGGTGTTTTGCAGCGTTGGTGGATCGGGAGGTGGCGGCGCGGGTGGTTCCGGTGGTGGCTTTATCAAGTTGGTTGCTTCAGATAACCTGACGGTGACAGGAGCCATTCAAACCAATGGAAGGGGGGGTGGTAATGGTGGTTTGGCGACGAATGGACAAATTGACGGGACTGGTCTTACCACGACATTGGAGTGTGATTTGGTCGGCTCCGGTGGGGCGGGTGGAAACGCTGCTGCAAAGGCCTCTGGATCAGGTTCGGCAGGTATTTGGGGATATTATACAAGTACGGCAAAAATTCCTGCGAGTTGTTCTAACACTGGCTTAGTTTATAATTGTTCAGGCATTACTGGTAATCCTAACACCTCTGAAAGTCATCAAGGCGGCGATGGTGGCGCTGGCGGACATGGCGCGGGCGGTGGTCTCATGCTGAAGGCGGATACGCTTTCCGTGACAGGAACCCTGAATGGTCTTGGTAGTGGGAGCGATACGACGAATGCCGGAACATTGAAGGCCTTTTACTGTACGTTGGCAGCGGGTGTGCCCTCTGGCAATTATGGGCGTTATTATCACGCGGACGCCGCCTGCTTTAGCGACAGCGGCATTCGGTATCAAGACTCAACGCTTGGCAAAGTAAGTATCGCGGCCAAGAAAACGGGGACATCGCCCGTGAAGCTGTATAACACCATTGGTGGCGTGAACAAGGTCGTCAACGTCGCAACGGTGGCCACAACGGATTCAAAGGCCTCTAAATTGCGTGTTAAGTTGCCTGATGGTACGATCAAGGCGCTTCGCGTTTATCCGTGAGGTGTAATTGAGGCGATAAAAGAAAAGGGGGGGCTTTTAAACAAGTCCCCCTTTTCTCATAAAATCTTAACATTCTTTCTATAGCGTGCCCTTCACGTTAAATTATAACTGGGGTCGTCCTTGCGCGTCTTGATTTACAAACCCGCTAAGTCTGCCACACAGTCGCGCTGCGCCTTTGGTGAGCGCTGGCTGATTGAGCCGCTTAAGGAATCCCCGCGTGAGGTTGAGCCGTTGATGGGCTGGACCAGCGCGGGGGATCCGTTGTCCTCGCTGACGGGACGGCTGAGCTTTTCCTCGCCGCAGGAAGCCTCAACCTTTGCCGATCAGCAGGGCTGGAGCTTTGAGATTATAACGCCCCAGCAGCGCCGCGTTCGCCCCAAAAGCTACCTTGATAATTTCAATGCGGATGGGCATCGATAGGGGTTGAGACGCCCTTTAAAAAGTAACCATACTTCATGTGGAAAGTGCATCAACGTTAAGGCGGTTTTAAGCGTGCTGTGGGTGTGTCAATTTCCTGCGCTACCAGTGGTAGGAAAAACGCTTTAAGGCCATTCAGCGCTCACCCAAACGCAAATGCGGGGCTGTCTAAAAGCATATTGAGCTGACATAGGTATTTTGGCGGTCAAAAGGGGTGTTTTTGACTCATATCCGAACCATTTAATTTCCGTATTTCTCCCGCCGTCATCGCGAGCGGAGCCGCAGGCGGAGCGTGGCGACCTGTCGCGCCGAAGCTGCGAAGCAGCGTAGGGGGATCCAGCTGCGCGGCGTCCGCCGCGCATAAGACTCATACGCCGCGCTAGCCTGCCCCGTGCTTGACACGGGGCGCGGCGCTGGATTGCTTCCCCCCGCCTTCGCGGGGGTCGCAATGACGCGGGATATTATAAAAATTATTCGGTTTGACCTAATCTTTCCCCCTTTATCATTATCACGAGGGGCCATCCCGCGTTACGAGGGCCTAGGTTCCGATTTTGTCTTTGGCGGCTTGATGATAGGGGGGGTGGAGGAGGCAGTCGGGGCAGGGCTTTTGGGATGTTCGTTGAAGAGTTTATCCCACTTACCTTTTGCATAGAGACAGCCATACCCCAAGACAGTGCCACTGACTAATGCCCCGACGAGTATTGCCGCGTTCATAAAGGGGTGCGAGACAAAATCTTTTCCAACGGAAGTATCGAGTAAGAAGGAGCCCCCGATCACAACAACCGACATGCCTGCAAGCCAAAGACAGGTTTCCTTTGCGGCCTTTTTGAAATCCATGATCGCCTCCATTTTCAGTAAGGCTACACTGCGCTTCTTCTGCATAAATCTCAAGACCGTTAACCAATTGTTTTTAGTTTCATGCGGTGGGGAAGGTCGGTATGGTTAAAGGGATGGATTAAACCAAGGCCTTTTGTTGTATGACGGACTCTCTATCCTCTGACAGGTTGCGTAAGGGCGCGGGCGGCTATGAGCGCGGCGCGGTGGCGATCCGTGAGCAACTGAAAACCATGCCCGAAAGCGCGGGCGTGTATAGGATGCTCGCCGCCGATGGCGCTGTCCTTTATGTCGGCAAAGCCAAGAACCTGAAGCGGCGCGTTGTGTCCTATACGCAGCGCGCGCGTCTGCCCAACCGCTTGCAGCGCATGGTGGCGCAGACTCGCGGCATGGAAATCGTGGTGACGCACACGGAAGTTGAGGCTCTCCTTTTGGAAGCCAATCTGATCCAGCGTTTTATGCCGCCGTTCAATGTCCTTTTGCGCGACGATAAAAGCTTTCCGTTTATCTTTATTCCGCGCGATCATCCTTTTCCGCCGATGATGAAGGTGCGCGGCAAAGCCAAGCGCAAGGGTTGGTCTTTCGGCCCCTTTGCCAGCGGCGGCGCGGTGACGGAAACGCTGATCCTTTTGCAACGCGCTTTTATGCTGCGCACCTGCAGCGATGGCGTGTTCGCGCAAGCGCGTCGGCCTTGCCTTCAATACCATATCAAGCGCTGCACCGCGCCGTGTTGTGGCAAGGTGGGCGAGGCCGATTATACCCAGCAGGTGGCAGAGGCTTGCGCTTTCCTCAGCGGCTCTAGCCAAGCGGTGCAGGAAAAGCTGGCCGCGCAAATGCAAACGGCCAGCGAGGCGCAAGCCTATGAACGCGCCGCCGCCTTGCGTGATCGCATTCGCGTGCTGACCAGTGTGCAGACCAAGCAGGATATCAATGTCGCAGGCCTAGGCGATGCCGACGTGATCGCGATCCACAGGCAGGGCGGCATGACGGCGGTGCAGGTTTTCTTTTTCCGCGCGGATCGCAATTTTGGCACGCGCGTTTATTTTCCCGCGCACGATAAGGGCGTGGAAAGCGGCGAGGTTCTGGCCGCGTTTATCGCGCAGTTTTATGCGGAGAGGGAGCCGCCGCCGCAGTTGTTGCTTAGCGAAGTGCCGGATCAGGCGGCCTTGCTGGCGCAGGCGCTTAGCGAAAAAGCGGGACGCAAGGTTTCTTTGCTCGTGCCCCAAAAGGACAAGAAGAAAAGGCTTGTCGATCATGCTTTGGCGAACGCGGCGCAGGCTTTGGCGCGGCATCAGGCGGATAGCGCGGAGCAGAAAAAGCATCTGGCGCAGGTGGCCTCCATCTTCAACCTTAAAAAACCGCCGCAGCGGATTGAGGTTTATGACAATTCGCATACCTCTGGGACGTATGCTGTTGGCGCGATGATCGCGGCGGGCGAGGCGGGGTTCCTCAACAAAACCTATCGCAAGTTCAACATAAAAACCGCGCAAAGCAACGACGATTTCGCGATGATGAGCGAGGTTCTCACGCGGCGCTTCGCCCGTCTTTTGGATGAAGACCCGCAGCGGCAATCGGGGCTATGGCCGGACTTGCTCCTCATCGATGGCGGCGCGGGGCAGGTGGGCAAAGTCCGCGCCGTGTTGGCGGAGCTGGGCGTTACAGATGTCGCGCTGGTCGGCATTGCCAAAGGGCCTGACCGCAACGCGGGGCGCGAGCGTTTCTTTGTGGAAGGCAAAGCGCCGTTTACGCTGCCCGCCGATGATCCGACCCTCTACTACTTGCAACGCCTGCGCGATGAGGCTCACCGCTTTGCCATTGGCACGCACAGGGCGCGGCGGGCGAAGGCCTTTACCGCCTCAGGGCTGGATGAAGTCGTGGGCATTGGTGCAGCGCGAAAACGCGCCCTTTTGAACGCTTTTGGGTCGGCAAAGGCCGTCTCTGGCGCAGGAATCGACGACCTTTCACGCGTTTCCGGCATCAGCCCCGCCTTGGCCAAGAAAATATATGACAGTTTTCATGAAAAAGGGTAGGGTGGAATCAAGCGCGTCATCCCCGCGAAGGCGGGGATCCCATTTGTTATTGCAATTGTAGAAGAAACCAAATGGGATGCCAGCCTGCGCTGGCATGACAGAGATACTTTTACGGTAGCCAGTGACTATGTTCAATTCTCTCGCCAATAAGCTCACCCTCACGCGGATCGTGTTGATCCCGTTGATCCTGCTTTTGCTTGTCTTGCCCTATGGCTGGGCGGCGTGGGCGGCATGGTTCTTCTTTACGATTGCGGGAGTCACGGACTTTCTAGATGGCTATATGGCGCGGCGCGATAATCAGGTTTCGCGCATCGGGCAATTTCTCGATCCCATCGCTGATAAGCTTCTTGTCTCTGCCGTTCTGCTGCTGCTGGTCTATAATCAAAAGATAACAGGATTCACGGTTCTGCCTGCTGTCATTATCTTGCTGCGCGAGGTCGCGGTGTCGGGTCTGCGCGAGTATCTGGCGGGTCTGAGCGTCAGCGTGCCTGTCAGCCAATTGGCCAAATGGAAAACGACGATCCAGCTGGTTGCGTTGGGCTTTCTTATCATCGGGACAGAAAACTCGCCGTTTATGATTCCTTCGACGCTGATTGGCGACACACTGTTGTGGATGGCGGGAGGCTTGACCGTCATCACGGGGTATGACTACTGGCGCGCCAGCCTGAAGCATTTTTAAAGAGCGCGGCGGCCTAGTCCCTTGCGCTTGGGGCGCATGCCAAGGACAAACAGGCCACTAAAGGCCAATCCCAAAGCCGGATACAAAACAGGGCATAGAAAACTGACAAGGATGCTGGCTCCATAAGCAGGAAAACGTCCCGACGCGATCACCACTTCGCGTGCCATTGTGGCGGCGGCCGAGCGGCGTTTTTGCCAGCGACCGACTTCCATCGGACTGACAAAATTGCTGCCAAAGGTCAGGAGCGCCATACCAAAGGCTAGAAGCCACGGAAACGGCTGTGCCGCGGCAAGGAAAAGCCAGCCTGCGATCATCGCGCCGCCGCCCAGTTGTCCTGCCTTGATGCCGCCTTTTTGAATGAGCCAGCCTGCGATGGGCGTGAGCAACATGCCGATCATGGGGCGCAAGGACATATTGATGCCCGCGCCCAGCGGCGAGATTCCCATCACTTCCATCCAAATGGGCATTGTGCCGTCGCTCATAACCGTGAACAGGCCATTGAAAAAACTAATGCGCGTTGAAGGCTTGTTATAGTTGATCAGGCTGCGAACTTTTGCAAAATTGTCTTTTGAGGTGATGGGATAATACAGAAAGAAAGCGCCAAGGATCGTAGACAAACTGCCAAGTAGGACGGCGGGATAATAGTATCCGTATTGCAGCGCAAAGCCGCCGATAAGCAGGCCGATGGAATAGCTGAAGATAATGATGTAGCTGTTCAACGCAACTTCATTGCCGCGATTGTCGCGCGTCTGGTTTTTGGCGAAGCGGTAATTGTGAAGCGCCATAAAGGGCGAAAAGGCAACCGTAATAGCCAGCGCGTTGACAAGGCCAGAGCTTTTATCCACGAAGAAAAGACTAAGCCCCACAAGCTGGATAATCATCAAAAGCCAGCGTGAGCGATAACGCTCCAGAAACCAGAAGACAAAAGGAATAGCCAGAAAAGCCAAGAGAGCCGTCCGCGCCATCTGAAAGGCGAGACTGTGAACCAGCCCTTCGGTTGCCATCGCGTAGTTGAGCGTAAAAGAAAGGTTGCCATAACCAAGGTTAGCCAGAAAGCCAATGATCATGATCTTCGCCCGCGTCTTATCATGCCACGGCGTAAGATAGGCTCCCTTGGCCATGCCTCTGGCTTTATGATAAAAACGGCGGGCGTTCATGGGGTAGGAATCTTTTTCATGTGTAATTAAAAATCCTGCTTAGTTAGCCTTTTTATACCAACGGATATAATTAATGACACATGGACGGACAAACCCCCTTTCGTCATCCCGCTGAAAAGCGGGATCCAGCGCCGCGCGTCTGCGCGGCATAAGACTCTTATGCGCCGTGGACACGGCGCGACTGGATACCGGCCTTCGCCGGTATGACGCTAAAGGAAAAAGCTTTCCATAAGAGTCAGTATTTATAGCCGTTGGTATTATATCCCTTTTTTTTCTTCAAGAGTTGGGATAATCGGACAAGAAAATCAAAAGAAAACGGGATTCCCGCTTTCGCGGGAATGACAGGAGTTGTGTTTATTTTTAACCTTCTATCGTCATCCCCGCAACACCTTACCATAGTGTTGCACTTCGTTTGTGAACTTAGGGAATCCCGTTTGTTTTCTTTGCATCAGTTATTCAAAAATGACCGAGGCAGCTTGGCCGTGATCGCGCCGTGATCGTCCAACGCGCCGATGACGGGGTGAAGGGCCGCGCTGACGCGCTGGAAGTCTTGCATAAAGCTGAGCACCATCGCGCCGCCAAAGCGCAAATTGTGCAGAATGCGGATCGCCAGCGTTTCCGGTGTTTCGGGCGCGGGGAACGGCTTAAGATAGACTCGGTCGGTTTCTTGTAGCCCCATCGTTTTCTTAAGGCTGGCGATGGTGAAGTCCATCCCGCCCAGCTCATCCACAAGGCCGACCTTGACGGCTTGCTCACCCGTAAACACGCGGCCCTTGGCAACATCGGGCATTTTCTCGAGCGGGATTTTCCGCGCTGCCGCGACGTTGTCCGTAAAGGCCTTATAGGTTTCATCGAGCATAACGTTCATACGCTCACGCCCCTTGGCATCAAACGGCGTGCGCATCGACCAAAGCGAGGCGTTTTTATCCGCGCCAACGGTGTCGATTTTAACCCCAAGTTTGTCAAGGAGTCCGCCGATCACAAACTTGCCCGCGATGACGCCGATAGAGCCCGTAATCGTCGCCGGATCCGCCATGATACGGTCGGCGTTCATACTGATCCAATAGCCGCCAGAGGCAGCCATGCCCCCCATCGAAACATAAACAGGCTTTTTGGATTCCTTGGCCTTGATCATAGCGCGGCGAATGGATTCCGACGCGACGGGCGAGCCGCCCGGACTGTTCACGCGAAACAGAATGGCTTTGACATCCTTATCTTTAGCGGCATCTTCAAAGGCCGTGACAAGGGATTGCGTGTCGATCACTTCCTCTTGCGCAAGGCGATAGGGGCCTTCGGGCGGCGTGTCCACAATCATGCCTTCGGCATAGATAAGAGCAATCGTGCCCTTGGGTTCGTCCTTCAGCTCTTGGTTATGGAAGTAAAGGTAATAGGACGGATCAACCGAGGTCGTCTCTTTGCCCAATTTGTCATCCAGCTCTTTGAAAAACTCGTCCTCATAACCGATCTTAGTGACAAGCCCCTCCTTCAGGGCTTCGTTGGCTGTATAGGGGCCGTTCGCCAAAAGCGTCTTGGCCTTGGCGGGATCGACCTTGCGACCTTGCTCTACCATCTTGGCGACTTGATCGTTCAGGCTGAACAGCATGCTTTCCATGTTGGCGCGAACGGGCGCTGAGAAATTATCGCGGGAGACATTTTCCATAAAGGATTTGTATTCCTCGCGGCGCATAAAGTCGGCCTCGATGCCAAACTTGCCCAAAGCGGTCTTGCCAAAGGGCGCTTCGATAGACAGCGGCGACAGCGCCACCGCGCCGATAGGCTGCAGCCAGATGTTGTCGAAATGGCTGGCGAGGGCGTAAAGGCTGCGTCCCGGTGCAAAGTCGCCATAGCTGGCGGCATAGGCATAGGTGGGCTTGCCGCTGGCGCGGAAATGATCCAGCGCGACAGCAATCTCCTGCGCGTGGACAAGCTCTGGCGACTCCGCTGGACCAAACTGCGCGATGACGCCTTTGACCTTGGGATCGTTCTTGGCGTTTTCCAGCGCGCGCACAATCGTGAGAAGGGGCGTTTCATTGTTTTCGCTAAGGAGGGCGGGGAGCGATAGGCTGAAATCACGCGCTTGCTCAACGATGGGCGCGTTAAAATCAAGCGATATCACCATGGCTTTCGGCGCTTCCGGCGCTTTCTTTTTCGGATGGAAAAAGTTCCATGTCGCATAAGTGCCTGCGATCAGTACTATGACGGCGATGACTCCCAGCGCGGCAAAAAGACGTAAAAGGAATTGTTTGACGTTGTCGTTGAGGGTCATGGGACAGCCTGCTTGGGGTGAGAAAAACGATAGAAGGGAATTTTATCCCTTTTTCCTAAACGCGCTGGCGGGATAGGTTCCAAGGATTTTCGTTTCATGCGCAAAAAAAGCCAATTCCTCTAATGCGTTTTTAAGAGGCGTTTCTTCGGGATGCCCTTCGACATCCACATAAAACTGCGCGGCGGTAAAGCGGCCATCCACCAGATAGCTTTCCAGCTTGGTGATGTTCACGCCGTTTGTTGCAAAGCCGCCCAGCGCCTTATACAACGCCGCTGGAACGCTGCGCACGCGAAAGAGCAGCGTGGTGACGCAAGGAACAGTATGTGGCGCCGGAACTTCGGGCTTGGCGGCAAAAATCAAAAAGCGCGTCGTGTTGCCTTCTTTATCCGCGATGTCGGCGGCAAGGCTTTGAAGGCCGTTAATCTGGCCCGCCAGCTCGGACGCAATTGCGGCGATGCTTTTATCGCCCAGCCTTGGAAGCTCAGCCGCGCTGCCCGCCGTGTCCGATTTGTGGACGGGGGTCATGCCGCGCTCACGCAGCCAGTTGCGGCATTGGCTAAGCGCCTGAACATGGCTATGGACTGTTTTAATGTCGCTCAATTTTGCGTCCGGCAAAGCCAGCAAGTGATGCACGACGGGCTGGTAATGCTCGCCGATGATCGACAGTGTGCTGTGCGGTAATAGGTAGTGGATATCCGCCACGCGCCCCGCTATGGCGTTTTCGACGGGCAGCATGGCCAGCTCGGCCTTACCATCGTAAACAGCCGTAAAAACGTCCTCGAACGTGTCACAGGGCAAGGTTTCGTAGTCGGGCGTTGCCGCGCGGCAGGCCAGATCGGAATAGGCGCCATAATCGCCCATAAAAGCAATGCGTTTGGTCATGGCTTTCAGGTGCTCTCTTTTGGCCTTTTCGTCAAGAGACGGCGGGCTTTTTTTACGGCTTTTCTTTCCATGAGAGGGGCTGTAGTCTTTCATAACAAACGTAGAAGGACTCTTCCCCCCATGCCCCTTTCTTTCTGTCCCCCCGAATTGCTGGCTTTGGCGCATCAACTGGCCGATGTCAGCGGCGATGTGATTCGCAGCTTTTACCGCACGTCCATGGCCGTTGAGGGGAAGGTCGACCTTTCCCCCGTGACGGCTGCGGATCGCAAGGCCGAGCAGGTTTTGCACGTTATGCTGGCGCAAGAACGCCCCAACGACGGCATTATTGGCGAGGAGTTTGGGGTTGAGCGTGAAAACGCCGAATATGTGTGGGTTATTGACCCCATTGATGGGACTCGCGCCTTTGTCTCTGGCAAGCCTTT
Source organism: Bdellovibrionales bacterium (assembly GCA_041662785.1). Lineage (NCBI taxonomy): Bacteria > Pseudomonadati > Bdellovibrionota > Bdellovibrionia > Bdellovibrionales > Bdellovibrionales bacterium. The sequence continues at coordinate 133,285 of JBAZRW010000003.1, forward strand.
GTTCGGGACTTTGATCGCCTTATTGCATGAGGGTGTGCCCGTCATGGGCGTGATCGATCAGCCTATCTTGAAGGAGCGCTGGATCGGCGCGGCGGGGCATGAAACAACGCTGAACGGGCAGCGTTGCCGCACAAGGCCTTGCAGCCAGCTGCATGACGCGATTGTCTGCATGGGGCCGCAAGCCTTTCCGTTCGGTAATGCCGTGTCGTTGGATGCCTATCGCCGCGTGGCGAAGAAGGCCAAGACGACGACGGTGGGTGGCGATTGCTATTCCTATGGCCTTATCGCGTCCGGCCATATTGATTTATGTATTGAACATGATTTGAGCCTGTATGATTTCGCCGCGCTTGTTCCCGTGGTGGAGGGGGCAGGGGGCTGCATAACGGATTGGCAGGGGCAAAAACTAACCCGCGAGTCCAAAGGTCAGATCCTTGCCGCCAGCGATAGCCGTCTTATCGAAGAAACCGTCACGTTGCTTGAAGGCGTTTTATGATCCGATTGGCGTCGTTTTTGGGGCTGATCGGGCTTGTCATTGCAACCTGTGTGATCGCTTGGTCGGGCTATGATCAAGTCCTGCAAGCGCTGCAGCAGGCCGGCTGGGGCATTGTCTGGACAAGCCTTTTCCATATTGTGCCGATGATGGCCTGCGTCCTTGGCTGGCAGGCCTTGCTGCCCGGACGGATTAAAGCGGGCAAACTTTTCTTCCTCTATGTCCTATGGATCCGCGCTTCCATCAACAATTTGATGCCTGTCGCCCGCATCGGCGGCGAGATCGTCTCGGTGCGCGTGATGATGAAACACGGCATGCGCAAATCGCCCGCTATCGCTTCCACCGTCGTCGAAATCACAACCTCCGTCATCGCGCAATTCGTCTTTGTTTTGCTGGGCGTTTGGCTGTTTTTGATGCGTGTGGCGGATCAAAGCGTGACCGCGCAATTGCTGTGGGGTCTTGTGATTACCGCGCCCGTCATCGGCGCGTTGCTTTATGTGCAGAAAATCGGCTTTTTCGGTCTGTTTGAGAAGCTTTTTCGCGCGCTTTTTCGTGACAAATGGGCCCGTTTTGCGGGCAGCGCCGCACGGCTGGATCACGCCGTCCGCACGATGTATCGGCGGCGCGGCAAGGCCTTTTACTGCTTTGTGATGCAGCTTATCTCATGGGCCTTGTGCAGCGTCGAGATTTGGTTGGCCCTGCATTATCTAGGACATCCGCTTTCGCTTTTGGAAAGCATGATGATCGAGGCGCTGATCCAAGCCACCAGCAGTGCGGCCTTTGTCGTGCCCGGCGCGTTGGGCGTGCAGGAAGCGGGATTCCTTTTGTTCGGCTCTATGCTTGGGCTGACGCCGGAAATTGCCGCTGCGCTCGCCGTCATTCGCCGCTGCCGTGATCTTCTTCTTTACGTTCCGGGCCTTATCGTCTGGCAGGTGCAAGAGGGGCGCTGGCTGCTGGAGAAGAAGAATTAATATAAGCTTTTGTTAACTATAGCCTTGTTACGCTATCATATCGACTTTGTTTTGTGATACAATGATGATTCTTAAGTCATAGGAATGAATACAATGAAACCATGGTTCAACGCTAGAAAAGCCGCTCAAGTGGCCGCCTTTTTTGCTCAAAAGGAGGGTGGGAGAATTAATGTCCTCAAGTTGACAAAGCTCGTTTACTTGGCCGACAGAACCCATATGAAAGCATACGATTATCCAATTATTGGCGATGAGTTTGTTTCAATGCCTCATGGGCCAGTTAATTCAATGACATTGAATTACATTGATGGGTGTGTGTCTGAAAATAGTGGATGGGATGAATTCATAACAGATCGTGATAGACACTGTGTTGGATTGACTAATATAAACACTACCGTTGATGATTTAGATGAGTTGAGTGAATCTGAAATAGCCACGCTGCAAGCCGTGTGGATTGAATTTGGCCATATGGGGCAATTCGAAATACGGGATTGGACGCATAAAAATTGCCCCGAATGGGAAGATCCTGACGGTTCGTCGAATCCAATCCCCTATGAACGTGTTTTTAAATATCTTGGAAAAACAAATGTTGAGTATTTGGGAGAGCGAATTAGGGAGGAAAGATGTGTGCGTGAAGCTTTTGTGGAATAAGCACGATGAGTTATTTCCCACAGAAAAAAGGAACCTTGCTGGTTCCTAGCGGTAATAAGAACCATTTGCACGTTATTATGACAGATTCATGCGCTGAGCATAAACATTTACTCGTCAATGTTTCAACAATCTATCCTGAAACGTATTATGACAATGCCTGTGTTATTGAGATAGGAGAACATCCCTTTATCAAGCATCCAAGCTATGTCGTTTATCGTCAGGCAAGAATTGATAGAACTGAACATTTGATCAAATGCGTCAATGGGTGGGTGTTCAGACCAAGTCAGCCAGTGAGTGACGCTCTTTTGGAAAGAATTTTCGAAGGCTTTTTTCTCTCCCCCCATGTTTCAAGGTTGATCAAGAATTATCTTAGACAAACTTCTTAATTTTTCCCTCCTCCTTGTCTTTTGCGGGCAAGAGTGGTTAACTCTCCTTCTCATTCAAAAAATATCTCAACAGGGAGTCCTTACCTATGTCCACCATTCTTCATGTTCATGGCCGCGAAATTCTTGACAGCCGTGGCAACCCCACGGTGGAAGTCGATGTAGAGCTGGAGTCTGGCGCTTTTGGTCGTGCCGCCGTTCCTTCGGGCGCATCGACAGGCGCGCATGAGGCGGTTGAGCTTCGTGATGGTGATGCCGAGCGTTATCTGGGCAAGGGCACGATGCGTGCGGTTGAGCATGTGAACGGCGAGATTGCGGATGCCGTGATCGGCTATGATGCTCTTGATCAAATTGGCCTTGATGGCGTGTTGATCGAGCTGGACGGCACACCCAACAAGTCGCGTCTTGGCGCAAACGCCATTTTGGGCGTGAGCTTGGCGGCTGCGCGAGCCTCAGCGATGGAATGCGATCTTCCCTTTTACCGTTATGTTGGAGGGACGGCGGCTTCCTTGCTGCCTGTGCCCCAGATGAACATCATGAATGGCGGCGCTCATGCCGATAACCCCATCGATATCCAAGAGTTTATGATTATGCCCGTCGGCGGCGAAAGCGTCACCGATGCGATCCGTATGGGCGCGGAAGTTTTCCATAGCCTTAAAAAGCTGTTGAAGGACGCGGGTCTGAACACCAACATCGGCGACGAGGGCGGCTTTGCGCCGAACCTGCGCTCAGCCGATGAGGCGCTTACCTATATCATGCGCGCCATTGAAAAGGCCGGCTATGCGCCGGGTGAGGATATCATGATCGCGCTGGATGCCGCCTCAAGCGAGTTCTTTAAGGACGGCCACTATGCCTTGACGGGCGAGCGCAAGACCTTAACGGCTCAGCAAATGGTTCGTTATTATGCCGATCTTTGTGACAACTTCCCCATTATCTCCATCGAAGACGGCATGGCCGAGGATGATTTTGAGGGCTGGGAGATGATGACCGAGGAGTTGGGCGAGCGTATCCAAATTGTTGGCGATGACGTTTTTGTCACGAACCCTGTCCGCATCGCGGAAGGCATTGAACGCGGCATCGCGAACGCCGTTTTGATTAAGGTCAACCAGATTGGCACGCTTAGCGAAACGCTGGAAGCTGTCGAGATGGCGCACAAGGCGGGCTATCGCTGCGTGATGTCCCATCGCTCGGGCGAGACGGAAGATTCAACAATTGCGGATCTGGCTGTGGCGACGAATTGCGGGCAGATTAAGACCGGTTCGCTCTCACGCTCGGATCGCTTGGCCAAGTACAACCAATTGATGCGGATCGAAGAGCAGCTGGGCAAAATCGCCCGCTTTGCCGGAACGTCCGTCTTGATGGGCTGACGCTGCGCCCCCCATGGTCAAGCGCCGGAAAAAACATAAGTGGGTGGGACAGCTTTTTTGGTCGTTGATCGGGGCCTCCTTGGTGGGGTATTTCCTTTATCATACGGTGCAGGGCGACCGTGGCTGGTTCGCCATGCTGCGCGTTCAAAACGAGATTAAAATCGGCGAGGCTAACCTTGCCCGTTTGACGAAGGAGCGGGAAGAGCTGGAACACCGCACGACGTTGCTCCGTGATAAGAGCATGGATCCCGATTTGCTGGATGAAAAGGCGCGTGAGCTTCTTAACTATTCCAAACCCAATGAAATTATCATCCTGACGCCACAGGATAAATCACCTGATTTACCAAAATCTCCCTGACCTTTTGCTGCATTGCACACTCAGGGGTTTGCTTTTTTGGGTAAGACTGGCTAATCCCTTGTCTGTGAATAAGTTATAGTTTTGGAGCCTTAATGAGTCATAGGAAACAAGATATGAAATCATCTGCCAGTCTTAAAACTGTTGAGTCCACTTCCAGCCCAGCACAGAAGCTGGATCTCATTCGCTCATGGCGCGAGATGTTGCTGATCCGCCGCTTTGAGGAAAAGGCCGCGCAACTGTACGGCATGGGCCTGATTGGCGGCTTCTGCCATCTGTACATCGGCGAGGAAGCCGTGACGACAGGCGTTCTTTCTGCCATGAAGGAACAAGATTCCTGCGTCACCTCGTATCGCGATCACGGCCAAATGCTAATGATGGGTATGGACCCCAAGGGCGTGATGGCTGAGCTGACGGGCCGCATCGGCGGTTATTCCAAAGGCAAGGGCGGCTCGATGCACATGTTCAGCGTCGAAAAACATTTTTACGGCGGCCACGGCATTGTGGGCGCTCAGGTTCCCATTGGTACGGGGCTTGCGTTTGCCCATCGTTATAAGAAGGATGACGGCGTCTGCGTGACCTTTATGGGCGACGGCGCGACCAACCAAGGGCAGGTGTACGAAAGCTTTAATATGGCGGCTTTGTGGAAGCTGCCTATCGTGTACATCATCGAAAACAACCAATACGCCATGGGAACATCCAGAAAGCGTCATGCGGCGGGCGATCAAAGCCAGCGTGGCGAGGCCTATGGCATTCATGGTCATAAGGTCGATGGTCAGAATGTCGCCCAAGTCTATACGGCGGCGCTTGAGGCTATTGAACATGCCCGCTCTGGCAAAGGCCCTGTTTTGCTGGAGATGGACACCTACCGCTATCGCGGTCACGGCATGTCCGATCCTGCCAAATACCGCCCGAAAGAAGAGGTTGATGACTGGAAAGAAAACCGCGATCCTATCGACACGCTTCGCGCAAGGCTTTTGAAAGACAAGCTGGCGTCCGAGGACGATTTGAAGAGCATTGAGAAAGAGATCAAAAAGATCGTGACCGATGCCGCCACGTTCGCGCAGGAAAGCCCCGAGCCTGACCCGTCCGAGCTTTGGACAGACGTTTTGGCTGACGCGTAAATTAAAGGGAAAAGGAATAACGGTATGACCATTGAAATTCTGATGCCTGCCTTGTCGCCTACGATGACCGAGGGGACTTTGGCGCGTTGGGTCAAGAACGAAGGCGATAAAGTCCGCAGCGGCGATGTGATCGCGGAGATCGAAACCGACAAGGCGACGATGGAAGTCGAAGCCGCCGACGAAGGCGTGATTGGCAAGATTTTAATCCCTGCCGGATCGCAAGGTGTGGCGGTGAATACGCCTATCGCGCTTTTGCTGGAGGAGGGCGAGGACAGCGCCGCGATGGCCCAGCATGAGAGCAAGGCTGCGCCTATGGCTTCTGCTGCTGACTTTGCATCCGCTCCCGCCGCTGTTGCTGCTGCGCCTGCCGCTGCGCCGATTGCTGACGATAGGACTTATGCAAAATACAAAACGCTGACGGTGCGTGAAGCCTTGCGCGAGGCGATGGGCGAGGAAATGCGCTGCAATGAAAATATCGTGTTGATGGGCGAGGAAGTGGCCGAGTACAACGGCGCTTACAAAGTCTCGCAAGGTTTGTGGGATGAGTTTGGTGATAGACGCGTGATCGACACGCCGATTACCGAGATGGGTTTTGCCGGCCTTGGCGTTGGCGCGGCCTTTGGCGGCCTAACGCCGATTGTTGAGTTTATGACCATGAACTTTGCGATGCAGGCGATTGACCAGATCGTCAACTCTGCCGCCAAGACGCGTTATATGTCCGGCGGCCAGATGGGCTGCCCCATCGTGTTTCGCGGCCCCAACGGCGCGGCGGCGCGCGTCGCGGCGCAGCACTCGCAGTGCTATGCCAGCTGGTACGCGCATATTCCGGGCCTTAAAGTTATCGCGCCTTATGACAGCGCGGATGCGAAAGGCCTTTTGAAGAGCGCCATTCGTGATCCTAACCCCGTCATTTGCCTTGAACATGAAATGCTGTACGGCCAAAGCTTTGAGCTACCCGATGATGAGGACTTCACGGCTCCCATCGGCAAGGCGCGGATCATGCGTGATGGCAGCGACGTGACCATCGTGGCTTTCTCGCGCATGGTTGGCCATGCGTTAGAGGCGGCAGAGGTTTTAGCCGCCGAAGGTATCTCGGCAGAAGTCATCAATATGCGCACGTTGAGGCCCTTGGATACGGACACCATCGTGCAAAGCGTGATGAAGACGAACCGTCTTGTGGCCGTTGAGGAAAGCTGGCCCTTCGCGGGGATTGGCTCTGAAATCGCGGCGCAGATGATGGAACACGCGTTTGACTATCTGGATGCGCCGATGGTGCGTGTCCATGGCGCGGATGTGCCGATGCCCTATGCTGCCAATCTTGAAAAGCTGGCGCTGCCACAGCCTTCGGACATCGTCGACGCTGTCCGGCAGGTTTGCTATAGAAAGGCGGCGTAAATCTGTTCCCTCCCCCTTGCGGGGCTTGACGCCGAAGGGAGTCAAGGCCGCTTGGCTGGTTAGGGAGGGGGGGGAGGAAAAGTCGAGAGCCCTTGCTCTGCATGAAGGGATATTTAAAGGAGACTATAGAATATGGGATCACCTGCAAAAGACCGCATCATCGCAAGCCCTCTGGCCAAACGTATCGCCGAGCAAAATGGCGTTGACCTGCGCCTCATCATGGGATCGGGGCCTAATGGCCGTATTGTCCGTGCCGACGTGGAAAGCGCTGGCGCTGGCCGTTTGTCTCTTGTGGCCGCGCCGATCACTGGCGAAGCGCCTTATGACGCGATCCCCAACAGCGGGATGCGCAAAACCATTGCTAAGCGCTTGTCTGAATCTAAACAAACCGTTCCGCATTTTTACCTGTCGGTCGATTGCGAAATTGACGATCTGCTGGCGCTTCGCGCCGCAGCGAATGAAGCCTCCGGCTCCAGAATCTCGGTCAACGATTGCGTAATCCGCGCGGTGGCTTTGGCGCTTAAAAAAGTGCCGGATGCGAATGCCAGTTGGACGAATGACGCCATCTTGCGTTATCGCCGCGCCGATATTGCGGTGGCCGTGGCCACGCCTTCGGGTCTGATCACGCCGATCATCAAGGGTGCGGAAGGTAAGCCGCTCGCGGCGCTTTCGGCTGAGATGAAAGACCTTGCCGCGCGCGCTAAGGAAGGCAAGCTTCGCCCCGATGAGTATCAGGGTGGTGGCTTTACGATTTCGAACCTTGGTATGTTTGGCGTGCGCGATTTTGCTGCCATCATCAATCCGCCACAAGCCTGCATTCTGGCCGTCGGCGCGGGCGAGCAACGTCCCGTTGTGAAAAACGGCCAGCTGGCTGTTGCCACCGTGATGACCTGCACACTGTCCGTGGATCATCGCGCGGTCGATGGTGCGGTGGGCGCTCAGTTCCTCGCGGCTTTCAAAACACTCATCGAAAAACCCTATGGGTTGGTAGTGTAGGGAACAATTAAACGGGATCCCCGCTTTCGCGGGGATGACGCTAAAGGGGAATTTTTCCATAAAAACCCCGTCATTCCCGCGAAAGCGGGAATCCAGTTTTTTTAAAGGAACAACCATGCTTCGTCTTATTCTTCCTGACACGCGTTATCTCGCCTCGTACGTTGCGGCGCTGAGGGAAGGTTTTCGCATTGGCGTTCGTGCTATTCCCTCTGAAGAGGAAATCCAAAAAATAGAGCAAGACCCTTTTGATCATTTGGAAGGGATCAATAGTCAAGGTGGTTTTTTTACGCCTCCCGATGGGATCGAGCGCAAGCGCGTGCCATATAATGATTATTGGCTAGTTAATGAGACGGATTTTATCGGCGCGATCAGTCTTCGTTATGAGCTGAACGACTTTCTTGAAATACATGGCGGCCATATTGGCTACGGCGTGCGTCCCTCCATGATGCGGCAAGGTTATGCAAAGAAGATGCTGGCGTTGGGTCTCTTAAAAATGAAGGCGCTTTGCATCGAGCGCGTTTTTGTTACTGCGGATGATGACAATCCCGCCTCATGGAAAGCAATTGAATCGAATGGAGGCTTCTTACAAGATAAAGCTCCTTCGATTTTTCACGAGGGACACGTAAGGCGTCGGTATGCTATCGACTTAACAAAGGAAAACTCATGACAACATCGGACATTATCATTATCGGCGGCGGGCCCGGTGGCTACGTTACCGCCATTCGCGCCAGCCAGTTGGGCATGAAGGTCACGCTGATTGAAGCGAACCATTTGGGTGGCATTTGCCTGAACTGGGGCTGCATCCCGACCAAGGCTTTGCTCCGCAGTGCTGAGATTGTCACGAACATCAAGCATGCCGCCGAATATGGGATTCAGGTCAAGGACTTCGGCTTCGATCTTAAGAAAATGGTTGAGCGTTCTCGCGGCGTGTCGGCGCAGCTGTCGGCGGGCGTCAAACACTTGCTCAAAAAGAACAAGGTTGAAGTCGTGGATGGCTTTGGCAAGCTGATGGGTAAGGGTAAGGTCGAAGTCACCAAGGACGGCAAGCGCGTCGCTGAATTGACCGCCAAACATATCGTTATCGCGACGGGTGCGCGACCTCGCGTGCTGGCGGGCCTTGAGCCTGACGGCAAATTGATTTGGACGTATAAGGAAGCGATGGTTCCCGATGCGTTGCCAAAATCGCTGCTGGTTGTCGGCTCTGGCGCGATTGGGATTGAGTTCGCAAGTTTCTATAACGCGCTGGGCGTTGCCGTCACGGTGGTGGAGGTGATGGATCGCGTCATGCCCATAGAGGACGAAGAGATTTCTGCCTTCGCGCATAAGGCGCTGGAGAAACGTGGCCTTAAGATCATTACGAAGGCCGTCGTCAAGAAGTTAGACAAGGCCAAGGACAGCGTGACCGCCACCATCGAAAAAGACGGTCGCGCGACGACGCAAACTTTTGATCGCGTGATCATGGCCGTCGGCATCGTGGCGAATATCGAAAACATTGGCTTGGAAAACACAAAGGCTGTGATTGAAAAAGGTCATATCAAAATTAATGAGTGGAGCGCGACGGACGAAGCGGGCCTCTACGCTATTGGCGACGTAACCGCGCCGCCTTGGCTTGCGCATAAGGCCAGCCATGAGGGTGTGATCTGCGTTGAGAAAATTATGGGCGCGAAGGATGTTCATCCGCTTGATCTTGGGAACATTCCGGGCTGCACCTATTGCACGCCGCAGGTTGCCAGTGTCGGCATGAGCGAGGCGAAGGCCAAGGCCGCCGGGTATCAGGTTCGCGTTGGGCGTTTCAATTTTATGGGCAACGGCAAGGCGATTGCGACGGGCGAGCCGGAAGGCATGGTCAAGACCGTGTTTGATGCCAAGACGGGCGCTTTGCTGGGCGCTCATATGGTCGGTGCGGAAGTGACCGAAATGATCCAAGGCTTTACGATTGGCCGCGCGCTTGAAACCACGGAAGCTGAGCTAATGCACACGGTCTTCCCGCATCCGACCATTTCGGAATCCATGCACGAAGCGGTGCTGGATGCCTATGGCCGCGTGGTGCATATGTAATACCAACAGCGATAAGAAAACTGACCCGCGAAGAAAAAAAGAAAACGGGCCCCCCGCTTACGCGGGAATGATGGGGTTTGTGTTTAGTTTTCTCCCCATAACCGTCACCCCCGCGAAAGCGGGGGGCCCGTTTGTTTTTCTTCCTACGCGAGTCATTTAATAGGCCCGTTTGTAAAAGCGTCCCCTTAAAAAAGGACACAAAAAAGGGGGCCACGCGCCCCCTTTTTCATAAGTTGTATCTCATCCGTTAGCGGCGATCCCCTGTCAGGCTGAGAAGGAATTGGAACGCGTTGATGAAGTTAATGTACAGGCTCAGCGCGCCGATGACCGCGAGCTTGTTGTTCGCCTCATCGCCCCAGCTGGCGTTATAGGTCTGCTTGATCCTTTGTGTGTCATAGGCGGTGAGGCCTGTGAAGATGACAACGCCCGCGACCGACACAATCCACTGCATCATGCTCGAGCCAATAAACAAATTGACCAGCATGGCGATGAACAGACCCATCACGCCCATCATCAAGAACGCGCCAAAGCTGGTGAGGTCTTTCTTAGACGTATAGCCCCACAAAGCCATACCACTAAAGGTCGCCCCTGTGATAAAGAAAGCCCGTGCGACACTGGCCCCCGTGAAGACCATGAAAATAGCGGCCATGGACAGGCCCATCGTGGCGCAAAAGAGCCAGAAGAGCGTTTGGGCTCGCGCTGCGCTAATTGTGGCCATCTTGAAGTTTAGATAAAAAACAAAGCCGAGAGGCGCAAGCATCGCTACCCATTTCAGCGGTGAGCCGAAAATGATCTGAGCTAGAGCCGTGTTGGCAACGATAAAGGCGACAAGACCTGTTAGGACAAGACCGCCCCCCATATAGTTAAACACACGCACCATATGCGCACGCAGCCCTTGATCAAACGTCATGGCGCGTGAAGGCGCAGAAGCGGTAGGATTACTGAAGAATGGATCGACCATAGTGATCAGCCTTTCAAAAATAAGTTGGTGACAGTATTAATATGGGCGTATTTTTCAGTTTTTCAAGAGAAATCGAAAGGAATAAGGCGTATCAATAGGTTGCAAAAGAAATAAGGACGTTTTGCCTTTTTGGTGGCGCATTTTCGCCCACTTTGTATGATGGTTAGGAGCGGCCTCGCCGGATTCCGAATCCTTATACCTAATACTATCGTTTTTAATACAGGATGCTTGCTATGAAGATGTTATCACGCTTTTTTCTGATCGCGCTTATCGCGCTGACCCCCTTGCTGGCGCAGGCCATGCCTTACCGTGAGCCGCCGATTCCCGTACGGAAGGGCATTACCCCTATCGCCGCAGAAATCGGGCAGCAGTTGCAGGCTCTTGTGACGGGCGATCCTAATGCTGTCGATATTGAGCCAGAGGAAACCTTTGGCACGCGCGCGTTGGGACTTGTTCTTAATGCGTTCAAATTGGTGGGCAGCGAAGGCGCGACCTTCTTTGATAATTTTGCAGCGTTGCCACAATTAGCAACATGGCTTGCCCAGCAAGCTAATGACCCGATCCTGCAAGCGCGGTGGATCGATACGGGCGCTCTGTTGCTGCTTGTCATCGGCGCGTCTTTTGCTGCCGGATGGCTGGCCGATCTTGTCTTTCTGGCCCTGCGTCACAAGATATATCACGCGACCTTTAAATCGCCGTGGAGGCGCTTTGGCGCCATCATGGGCTGGCTGGGGATTTCGCTTATTCCCGTTGTTCTATTCATTGCTGTGGCGGTCTTTCTGATCGACGCGCAAGATCCCACCAAGCTTGCGCGCTATATCGTGATGACGGTTGTGTACGCGTTGGCCCTATTGCGCTTGGTGCGCGTTTTGTTGCGCTTTTTCCTTGCGCCGCACGCGATTTCCTTGCGCTTTTTGCCGATCACGACAGAAGTGGCCTTGACAGTTCAAAGCTGGATCACATGGCTGGCCTCGGTCATGGTCACGGGTTTCTTTACGGCTGAGATTGCCAAGACGGTCAAGGTTCCGATGGCCGCGATTTCCGGCTTCACAAACCTTGTTGCCCTTATCGTCGTGGCCATGACGGTAGCGGTGATCGTGCGCAAAAGGGTGGCGATCTCGGCCTTTATTCGCGGCGATTTGACGGCGACGGGGGCACGCCATTCCCTGACGGGTGGTATACGCCTGTGGTTGGCGCGAACGTGGCATGTTCTGGCTATCTTTTATCTTATTGTCGGTTACATTGTAACGATGCTTGGCGCTGGCGGCGGTTTTACACTGTTGCAAAAGGGAACAATTGGCACGCTTCTTTTCCTTCTGGCGATGCGTTTTGCTTTTTATTGGATAGCGAAGCTGAAGTACCGCAAGGCCAATTCTTCGATTAATGCTGGCCTTTATCGTCCCGTCATGGGCGTTTTGCTGAAGATTGTAACGTGGGCTTTGGGGATGGCGGGTATAGCAGCTTCATGGGGCGTGGATGTTCCCGCCCTAGTCGCTAGCCCGTGGGGGCAGCGCGTTTTAGGCTCGGTCTTTTCTATCACCTCGATGTTGCTAATTGTTGTCTTGGTCTATGAGCTGTTGCACGCAGCCATTGAGCGCAAGCTGAACAAGCGCGATGCGCATGGCCGTGCTGTTCAAGCCAACGCGCGTGCAAGAACAATTCTTCCCATGGTTAAAATAGCAGCGGTGATGGTTCTGGCTGTCATCGTCGGACTTGTGACGTTGTCCGAGCTTGGCATCAACATCGCGCCCCTTCTGGCGGGCGCTGGTATTCTTGGAGTCGCCATTGGTTTTGGCTCACAAACGCTGGTGAAAGATTTTCTGACGGGTCTTTCGATTATTCTAGAGGACAATCTGGCCGTTGGCGATTGGGTGACCATTGGCGGGAACAGGGGCGTTGTCGAAAATCTGTCTATTCGTACGGTGCGGTTACGAGATATCAACGGATCGCTTCATATCATGCCTTTTAGTGCCATTTCGGTTATCACTAATGAATCGAAGATATTCTCCTATGCTATGATGGATGTCGGCGTTTCCTATGACAGCGATTTGGATAGAGTGATGGAAGTTATTCGGAAAACGGGCGATGTGTTGCAGGTTGATCCTGCTTTTCAAAGCATCATCTTAGAGTCAATAGAGGTGTTAGGCGTTGAGGCGCTAGGCGACTCCTCAATCGTGATCCGCAGCCGCATCAAGACGAAGGCGGGCAAGCATGCTGTTGTTCGCCGCGCATTCTTGCTGGCAATCAAAAAGGCCTTCGATGCCGAAAAGATTGAGATTCCGTTCCCGACAGTCAAGCATGTGAATGCGGATTAGCAGCGCTTATGCGCGCCTTGGGCAAGGGCGGCGGTAAAGGACAGAACCTCGCGCACAAGACCTTCGCGGGGATTGCCTGCGCCGTCCAAGCGCTTGGCGATATGCGTCATGATGGCGCTGCCTACGATCACGGCATCGGCGGCGCTTGCCATTTCATGGGCTTGCTCTGGCGTGCTGACACCAAAACCAATTGCGATGGGGAGCGTAGATTTCTCGCGCACACGCCCGATCAGATTGCCAAGGGAGGCGGCGGTTGCGGTGGCCGCCCCCGTAATGCCCGCAATAGAAACGCAGTATAAAAAGCCTTGAGCGTCTTTAAGAACTGTCGGTAAGCGTCCCGCGTCTGTCGTTGGCGTCACAAGACGGATCATCAACATATCGCGCTGAGCGGCGGGAAGGCGGAACTCCGCATCCTCTTCGGGAGGCAAATCGGGGATGATAAAAGCGTCCACGCCCGCTTTTCTGGCATCGTCCAGAAAGCGCATGATGCCATAGCTGTAAATTGGGTTGTAATAGCCCATCAGGATGATCGGCGTTTCGTTATCCGTTTTACGGAAGTCACGCACCATGTTCAAAATCTTAGGAACCGTGATGCCCGCTTTAAAGGCTTGCAGGTTCGCGGTCTGAATCGCAGGGCCATCCGCCATCGGGTCGCTGAACGGCATGCCGATTTCGATGATATCCGCGCCAGCCTTGGGAAAGCCTGCGAGGATCTCAGGGTAAAGCTCAAGGTTCGGGTAGCCCGCCGTGGCAAAGGGGATAAAGGCCTTTTGCCCCGCTTTTTTCAAGGTGGCGAACCGTGCGTCGAGGCGATTGATTGTGTCCATTAGATTATGACTCCAAGGCGGTCGGCGACAGTAAAGATATCCTTGTCCCCGCGTCCTGACAGGTTGATGACCATAAGATGATCTTTAGGGAGCGTCGGCGCGATCTTGGCGACATAGGCCAGCGCATGCGAAGGCTCTAGCGCTGGAATAATGCCCTCTAACTTGCTGCAAAGCTGGAAGGCCTCAACGGCTTCATCATCGGTGATCGAGACATAGGACACGCGACCATTATCGTGCAGCCACGCATGCTCTGGCCCTACGCCCGGATAATCGAGGCCTGCCGAGATGGAATGAGCCTCTTGAATCTGGCCGTCCTCGTTCTGCAAGAAATAGCTGCGCATGCCGTGAAGGATTCCAGCGCGACCCCCTGTTAGGGCGGCAGCGTGCATGCCCGTCGCAATGCCATGACCGGCGGCCTCAACCGCATGAATGGCGATGCTGGGTTCATTTAAAAACTCGTGGAAGAGGCCCATGGCGTTCGATCCGCCGCCAACGCAGGCGACCAGCGAGTCCGGCAGGCGGCCTTCGGCCTCCATCATTTGCTCACGCACTTCGCGTCCGATGATGGATTGAAAATCGCGCACCATGGCGGGGTAGGGGTGAGGCCCGCCGACCGTGCCGATGATATAGAACGTGTCATCGACATGGCTGACCCAATCACGCAAGGCTTCGTTCATCGCGTCCTTGAGCGAGCGTGAGCCACTTTTGACCGCGCGAACCTCTGCGCCCAGAAGGCGCATACGAAAGACGTTGGGGCGCTGACGCTCAATGTCCAGCTCGCCCATATACACAACGCAAGGCAGGTTGAAGAGCGCGGCGACGGTAGCCGTGGCCACGCCATGCTGACCCGCGCCTGTCTCGGCAATAATGCGGGTCTTGCCCATCCGCTTGGCCAGTAAGATTTGCCCCATGCAGTGATTGATCTTATGAGCGCCTGTATGGTTCAGCTCTTCGCGCTTCAAGTATATTTTCGCGCCGCCAAACTTTTCCGTCAGGCGCGGTGCGTAGTAAAGAGGCGAGGGACGGCCAACGTAATGCTTCAAGTAATAATCCAGCTCTTTTTGAAAGGCGGGATCGTCCTTGGTGGCGTTATAGGCTTTCTCAACCTCTAACACCAAAGGCATCAGAGTCTCGGCGACAAACCGCCCGCCATAGGGGCCGAAATGACCTTGCTCGTCAGGCACGCTGTGCAGTGTTTCCGTATCGGATAATATGTTTTTCATGGACGGCAGATTAGACAAAAGGAATGGAGAAAGAAAGGGTTAAAAAGAATAGGGGCGCTTGTGAAAAGCGCCCCTATTCTTTTTCTGTCTGCTGTTGCGCTCTATTGTCCGCTACCACCCGTTAGGCGTTTCCACCAGCCGCCTTTGGGCTGATCGCCACCGGAGGGGTTAATTATTGCTGTGTCGGTAGGGGGTGGAGACACGGGGAAAAGCATCTCGAACGGGCTCGTATTTCTTAAGAATACGATCCATCTGACCACTGTAGACAATCTCCTGCATTGCGTAATCAAGAAACTCCTTTGTTTCATAATCGCCTTTTTTGACGACCAAGGCGTTTCCAAAAATCCGTAATGGTTTGTCGATGCCGAGGGAGCGAACTGTCCCCGGATTCTTTTGCAAAAACTCGGCAGCCATGGAAGGTTCGGCAAAAATAACATCAGCTTTCTTCGTCACAACATTCTCAAAGTTTTGTGAAAACTGAGCTGTGTCAGGTAATGAGACACGCTCTAGCTCTGAAAAATCCGCACGGGCGATAGAATCCTCCATCGCGCCATCGACGACCGATAACCGCGCCTTTGCCGTTCTAAGATCATCAAGCGTGTGAAACCGATTATCATCTGAACGAACCCACGCTTGAATGGTGCTGTAAAAGGCTGGCTGAGAGAAGGAAGCAGCCAAAGCGCGGCTAGCATTCGGCCACAGTCCGCCGCAGAAAACATCAAAACGACCCGCATCCAATCCGGGCATGATGTTCTGAAAACCGACTTCTTCGGCCCATCGAATGCGCAAATCGGCATTACGACCAATTTGCTCCATGATGTCATAGAAAATGCCTGACAACTTTCCTGTGTTGGGGTCGAGGCGAATATACGGGGAATAGACCAGATATCCGCAACTGATCTCATGTGATGCGCGGATATGGTGCAGCGTTGAGGCGTTTCCATTTGCGTTTTGCTCTTGCGGTTTGCATCCACCAAGGAGTGAGATGCAAACGATAACTGCAAGTGATGCTTTACGAAAACTCATGTCCCCTCCTGTTAAAGCATCTTATTGTCCGCTACCACCCGTTAGGCGTTTCCACCAGCCGCCTTTGGGCTGATCGCCACCGGATGGGTTAACAACTTCATAGGATGAAGAGCCTTGTCCGACGGGTCTTGGTGTTGTGTCAAGATCATGAATGCTGGTTGGAATGAACGGCTTTGGCGCAGCGGCGCGTTCATGAGAGGCGCGTGGAGGGCGGCCTCCGCCATTCCCATTCCCCGTTGCGGGTGCAGCAGCGGCTTCGCCTGCTTCACGAGGCTCCCCGCCATTGCGGCGGCGACCACCGCGACGACCACGACGGCGACGGCTCTTGCCATCAGGATCAGTATCCTGCTCTTGCGCCGAGGGGCGAGGCGATGATTGCAAATCTTCGCCCAGATCAAGGGAGGACGTGTTCGCTTCAGGAGAAGCAAAAGGATCATCCGTGGATGCACGCGGCGTTTCACTGCCTCGCCCTCCACGACGGCTTGTGCTGGGGCGGCCCGCGCGATCATGTTTGCGGAAACGGCTGCGGCCCCCGCGGCGGCCTGTTCCTTCGGTTGAGCCTTCCTCTTGCGAGGGTGAGGGCGAGGAGTCCCCCTCAGTCTCATCACGGGACTCGTCATGCGAGAAGAGTGGCATATCGCGTTCGGTATCAGCAATGACCTGATCCGCGTTCACAGCCGGTTCGGCGCGGCGAGACGTGGGGCGACCCTTGGCGCGTTCCAACTTATAACCCGGAGGCGGGATCGCGTCGTCGTTTTGAATGACGATGGTCAGACCGTAGCGCGATTCTAAGGAGCCAACTGCGTCGCGCTTGTGGTTAAGGATATAGACGGCGACGTTGGTCGGAATTTGAACCGTGATCTCATTCGTGCGTTGCTTGATGGCTTCTTCTTCAATAGCGCGAAGAATGGATAGCGCCGCCGAGTCAGGCGAGCGAATATAGCCAGAGCCGGAGCAATGCGGGCATTTCTCAAAGTTGATTTCAATCAGGCTGGGGCGCAGACGTTGGCGCGACAGTTCCAGCAAACCGAAGGGTGAGATGCGGCCAATTTGCAAACGCGCACGGTCATTCTTCATCGATTCTTTGATGCGGCGTTCGACGGCGGCGTTATTGCGGCCATCTTCCATATCGATGAAATCGATAACGACTAGACCTGCCAGATCGCGAAGGCGCAGTTGGCGTGCGATTTCTTCGGCGGCCTCAAGATTGGTTTTAACCGCCGTTTCCTCAATATGGCGTTCACGCGTGGCGCGGCCAGAGTTCACGTCGATGGACACCAGCGCTTCGGTCGGGTTGATGACCAAATAGCCGCCAGAGCGTAGCTGCACAATCGGGCTGTTGAGCGTATCAATTTGGTTTTCCACTTGGAAGCGGATAAACAGCGGCGTCGGATCGTTATAGAGCTTAACCTTGTCGGCCTGATCGGGCATGACGGCGCGTATAAACTCGTGCGCTTTTTCAAAGCCCTCTTGGCCTGCAATCAAAATCTCGGCGATGTCTTGCGTGTACAAATCACGCACCGAGCGCTTGATTAGGTTCGCTTCCTCATAAATCAGCGTCGGTGCGCTGGAGGCCAGCGTTTGTTCGCGGATGCTGTCCCACATGGACAAAAGATATTCCAAATCGCGCTGAATGTCGGGCGGATCCTGTTCCATGCCCGCCGTGCGCAAGATGACGGCCATGCCTTCGGGGATTTCCAGTTGATCCAGAATCTCCTTCATACGGCGACGGTCTTGGTGATTGGTAATTTTGCGTGAGACGCCGCCACCGTGATCTGTGTTGGGCATCAAAACACAATAGCGTCCGGCAAGTGACAGGAAGCTGGTCAAGGCTGCGCCTTTATTCCCGCGCTCTTCCTTCACAACCTGAATGAGCATGACTTGGCCGCGCTTTAGGACTTCTTGAATCTTATAGCGGGGGCGATGCTGGCGCACGATGCGCTCGGTCACTTCGCCGCCAACGCTTTCGGGCGGCGCTTCGGGCATTGCGACCTCGGTCAGCGACCCCCCCCCGATAGCGGCGTTGCCAAAATCTGTGATCAGGCCGACGCTTGTGTCCTCATCGCCAAACGCATGAGCCAAGCTGCTAATAGGGGCAGACGACGGCTGGGCGGTTGGGGCTGCGGAAGACTCCTCCGCCAAAAGAGCTTCCTCAACGGGAGCTTCATCCTCGGTTGGAGACGTTGTGGCCTTATCTTGCGTGTAGTCTTTGTCGTCGTCATCGGCCTCATCAGGAGCGGAATCGTTCCCGTTAAGCTCAGAGTCGATATCCGTATCCTCTTGGTCTTCTTCGTCCATAGAGTCGTCGTCCGACTCTTCCTCATCATGGGGGCGATCCGCCATGGGGATGCGGAAGTAATCGGGATGGATTTCGCTGAAGGGCAAGAAGCCGTGGCGGTTGCCGCCGTACTCGACAAAAGCGGCCTGCAAGGACGGCTCAATGCGCATGACCTTGGCCAGATAGATATTGCCCCGCAAGATAGGCTTGCTGGCCAAACTAAAGTCAAGATCTTCTAATCTATTGTTATCTCTATAGCTTTCGACAATTGCTATACGAGTCTCTTCGGGATGCATGGCATCCACCAACATTCTTTTCGTCATTTATTTCTCCTACCGGCTTGTCGCGATAGAGCTTATAAAAGCATCTTACGCGCCAGCGTCCGGCAAATTCGTTACCCAAAAAACACAGGCGCCTTCTGACATCGGGGATTGGGAATACCCAAATCAGGGTTATAGGAGCGCCTATGAGCGCTTTGGCCACCGACATCTTGTTCATGCGCTTTGAGTTATTGTTTTGACTCTATTAAAGGGTCAACGCAGAAAAAGGTTCCGGCTTTCTTAAGCACTTTTTTGATCATAAACACAAAAGAGCCTTGACGCAATCGCTTATTGGGCTAATTTTTCCCGTTCCGCAAATAACGCTAATTCTTTGATTGTAAACGAAGAAATATCAAAGGCTTCATATATAGGAATATATGGCTATGTTTTTATGATAATATGACTATATGCCTAAAAATAATTTTTTAAAGTCCTAAATAGGTTGAATTTTATAAAATAAATTCCTTGAAAAAGGCTTAAAAAGCCGCCATACCCCCTTGACAATATCCTATAGGGTAGGAGGACATCGCCACGCACTCTTATGAGAGTGGGGCAAGTGTCCTTTATTTTGTTTTTGTTTAAGGGCGCTCCCATTTAAGGCGACGCGCCCGTTCGATGAAGAAAGAGGATACCATGGCGCAGAGCAATCCTGTCGTTTCCGCAAAAACCACCAGCGGCGGCATTAGAATTCGCAAAAGCTTCGGTCGCATTCCCGAAGTGGCTGAGATGCCCAACCTTATTGAGGTTCAGCGCCGCTCTTATGAGTATTTCTTGCAGATGGATGTTCCTCCTGCAAAACGCGACCGCGTTGGTTTGCAAGAAGTCTTGCGTTCGGCTTTCCCGATCCGCGACTTTGCAGAACGCGCCGTTCTGGACTTTGTCTCCTATGAACTGGAGCAGCCCAAATATGACGTTGAGGAATGCCAACAACGTGGCATGACTTTCGCCGCCCCCTTAAAGGTGACTTTGCGCCTGACGGTTTTTGATGTTGATGAGACTACGGGCGTCAAGTCCATCCGCGACATTAAAGAACAAGATGTTTACATGGGCGATATGCCTTTGATGACCGCCAACGGCACGTTCGTCGTGAACGGCACTGAGCGCGTGATCGTCAGCCAAATGCATCGCAGTCCGGGCGTGTTCTTTGACCATGATAAGGGCAAGACGCATGCTTCCGGCAAGTATCTGTTCGCCGCCCGCGTCATTCCTTATCGCGGTTCGTGGCTGGATTTTGAGTTCGACGCCAAGGATATGGTCTATGTCCGTATCGATCGCCGTCGCAAGCTGCCCGTCACCACGCTTCTCTATGCTTTGTATGGCGACGAGACGGAAAAGCTGCGCGTTAAGCGCGAGAAGGCTGGCAAGCCTTTAGAGCTTCATGAGATTCAAGGTATGGGCAAGGAAGAGATTTTAAGCTCTTTCTATGATCTCGTTCCTTATAAGAAGGTCAAGAATGGCTGGACGACTGCCTTTAATGCCGAGCGCGTCAAGGGTCAGAAGTTGGCCTCCAAGATTGTCGATGCCAAGAATGGCAAGACGGTTGCGGAAGAGGGGACTAAGATGACCCCGCGCCTAATCACCAAGCTGGTTGATGCGGGCCTGAAGGAAGTTTTGGTGCAGGCCGAGAACCTGATTGGTTCTTACCTTGCTACCGATATGATCGACGAGAAGACGGGCGTTGTCTTGTTTGAAGCGGGCAATGAGCTGACCGCCGAGATCCTTGAGCAGATCGAAGCGACGGGCGTGAAGGAAATCCAGTTGCTGGGTATCGATCACGTCAATGTTGGCCCCTATATTCGCAACACGATGGCAGCGGATAAGAATGTCTCACGCGAAGACGCGTTGATCGACATTTACCGCGTTATGCGTCCGGGCGAGCCCCCCACCGTTGAATCGGCAGAGGCTTTGTTCCAAGGCTTGTTCTTTAACCTAGAGCGTTACGATCTGTCGCCTGTGGGCCGCGTGAAGATGAACTCGCGCCTTGGTTTCAAGACCGACGATCAGGTTCGCGTTTTGCGCAAGGAAGACATCCTCAAGATCGTCAAGATCATGTGCGAGCTGAAAGATGGTCGCGGCGAGATTGACGACATCGATCACCTTGGCAACCGCCGCGTTCGCTCAGTCGGCGAATTGATGGAAAACCAATATCGTCTTGGTCTGCTCCGTATGGAACGCGCGATCCGCGAGCGTATGAGCAGCATCGAGATTGACACGGTCATGCCTCATGACTTGATCAACGCGAAGCCTGCCGCTGCCGCTGTGCGTGAGTTTTTTGGCTCCTCGCAGCTCTCGCAGTTTATGGATCAAACGAACCCGCTGTCTGAAATCACGCATAAGCGTCGCGTTTCGGCCCTGGGGCCTGGTGGTTTGACGCGTGAACGTGCGGGCTTTGAAGTCCGCGACGTGCATCCCACGCATTATGGCCGTATCTGCCCGATTGAAACACCGGAAGGTCCGAATATCGGTCTGATCAACTCGCTGGCCACCTATGCCCGTGTGAACCAATATGGCTTTATCGAAAGCCCCTATCGCCGCGTGAAGAGCGCCAAGGTCACGAACGACGTGGTCTATCTCTCCGCGATGGAAGAAGGCCAATATACGATTGCTCAGGCGAACTCAGAGCTTGATAAGAACGGCAAGTTTGTTTTGGAAATGATTGTTTGCCGTAAGAACGGCGAAGTCATTGTCGCCGCCGCCGAGGAAATCGATTTCATCGACGTCTCGCCCAAGCAAATCGTGTCCGTCGCCGCCGCGCTCATCCCGTTCCTTGAGAACGATGACGCGAACCGCGCTCTTATGGGCTCGAACATGCAACGTCAAGCCGTTCCCTTGTTGCGCAACGATGCGCCGCTGGTGGGTACGGGTATGGAAGGCGTTGTGGCACGCGATTCCGGCGTGGCCGTTGTGGCTCGCCGTTCGGGCATCGTGGATCAGGTTGACGCGACGCGCGTTGTTGTGCGTGCGACAGAAAATCCCGATCCAACCGCGCCGACGGTTGATATTTACAACATGTTGAAGTTCCAACGCTCGAACCAAAGCACCTGCATCACGCAGCGCCCGATTATCAAGGTCGGCGATCAGGTTCAGGCGGGGCAGATCATTGCCGATGGTCCTTCCACGCAGTATGGTGAGTTGGCCTTGGGCCGTAACGTGCTGGTCGCGTTTATGCCTTGGAACGGCTACAACTTCGAAGATTCGATCTTGATTTCCGAACGTATCGTCAGCGAAGACGTGTTCACCTCTATTCACATCGAAGAGTTCGAAGTGATGGCGCGTGACACCAAGCTGGGTCAGGAAGAAATCACACGCGACATTCCGAACGTCGGCGAAGAAGCCCTGAAGGCTCTTGACGAAGCGGGCATCGTGTATGTCGGCGCGGAAGTCAATCCGGGGGATATTCTGGTCGGTAAAGTGACGCCCAAGGGCGAAAGTCCCATGACGCCGGAAGAAAAACTCCTTCGCGCCATCTTTGGTGAAAAGGCTGCTGACGTGCGCGACACGTCGCTTCGTCTTCCGCCGGGTGTGACGGGAACCATCGTCGAAGTGCGCGTGTTCTCGCGTCGCGGCGTCGAGAAAGATCAACGTGCCATTGCGATTGAACGGAGCGAAATCGAACGCCTCGCCAAGGATCGCGATGATGAGCGTCTGATCATCGAGCGCGGCTATTTTGAGCGTTTGCGCCATCATCTGGTTGGGCAAAAGGCTTCGGCGGGTCCCAAGAATTTCCCGACGGGCAAAGCCATCACGGAAGAAATGCTGGCCGAGTTCACCAAGGGTCAATGGCGTCAGGTTAGCGTCAAGGACGACAAGGCGATGGAAAAGGTTGAAGCCATCGGTAAGGTCTTTGATGAACAGTTGAACGCTTTGAAGAAACGCTTTGAAGACAAGGTTGGCAAGCTGCAACGCGGCGACGAATTGCCTCCCGGTGTCATGAAGCTGGTCAAGGTGTTTGTGGCCGTGAAGCGCAAGCTTCAACCGGGTGATAAGATGGCCGGTCGTCACGGGAACAAGGGTGTCGTTTCGCGCATCCTGCCTGTTGAAGATATGCCTTATCTGCCCGATGGTCGCCCTGTTGACATCGTCCTCAATCCTTTGGGCGTGCCTTCGCGTATGAACGTCGGACAAATCCTTGAAACGCATTTGGGGTGGGCGTCGGCCAACCTTGGCCGTCAAATCGGTCAAGCGCTGGATGCCTATCAGCTTCAAATCGAGCAAGAGAAAAAGGCGTCGCTGGGCGATGTTCGCACTAAGCTTAAGGCCGTTTATGGCGATGACCTTTACAAGGCCGAGATTGCTGGGCTTTCCGACGAAGATACGGCTGGCCTTGCCAACAATCTGCGCGGCGGCGTTCCCTTTGCCACGCCCGTCTTTGACGGCGCGCGCGAGGCGGATATCGAACGCATGCTAGAGATGGCGGGTCTTGCCACATCGGGTCAGGAAACGCTGATCGATGGCCGTACAGGCGAAGCCTTCGACCGCAAGGTGACGGTTGGGTATATCTATATGCTCAAGCTGCACCATTTGGTTGATGACAAGATCCATGCGCGTTCCATCGGGCCTTACAGCCTTGTGACGCAACAGCCTTTGGGCGGTAAGGCGCAGTTCGGCGGCCAACGCTTCGGTGAAATGGAAGTCTGGGCGCTGGAAGCTTACGGCGCGGCGTACACGTTGCAGGAAATGTTGACGGTCAAGTCGGATGACGTGACGGGTCGTGCGAAGGTCTATGAGGCCATCGTGCGCGGTGACGACAACTTTGAATCCGGCATTCCTGAATCCTTCAACGTGTTGGTCAAGGAATTGCGTTCCTTGGGTCTGAACGTTGATCTGGACCAAAAGAAGCTGTTGGAGCTGGCGCAGGCTGAAGAAGATGCGGATGCCGCAGAAGCAGCAGCGGAATAGGACTATAATACAATGACTGGCGGATATTTTTATATTCTTGCCAGTCAGAGAAACGGGACACTTTATGTTGGCGTTACGAACGATTTAGCAAGACGCGTGGCGGAACATAAGGAAGGCAAGATAAAAGGGTTTTCGACGCGTTACGGGATTAAGACGCTGGTTTATTACGAAGTTTATGATCGCATTCTTGATGCGATTGCTCGTGAAAAAGGCGTCAAGGAATGGAAACGCGCTTGGAAGTTGGAATTGATCGAGAGCACGAATCCGGAATGGAGGGATTTGTATCTTGATCTAAACAAATAGCGTCATTCCGGCGCAAGCCGGAATCCAGCGCCGAGTGTCCACGAGGCGTATGAGTCATAAGCGCCGCAGACGCGGCGCACTGGATCCCGACTTTCGTCGGGATGACGCAAGGGATGAGGTTTGGCGAAATAGAGCGAGAGTTGTTATAACGAATACGATGCAGAGGAATAGGAGAATAATCGCGATGCCAATGACAAAGCAAATGCGTTTTGATGTGAGCAAACTGCCAGAAGGCAAGTATACGGCCTTTGTGCAGGCGCGTCTTGTTTCTGATTGGCAGCGAGTGGCCGAAGAGCTTGAGAAAGTTGGGGGTGGCATTTATGCGACGAATAATGTTTCGCGTATCGTGGATGTCAGGGGATGCAATAAAAAGGATCTTCTGGCAATAGCTGCTAGCGATTCCGCATGGCGAATTCTTCCCGTTCGCGAGGATAACAAAATTTTGGTGATGCGCGCACATGTTCACCATTTGGTACAAGGCAACAACCTACCTTCGAAATTGAATATCGCCTAAGCGAAGCGTCTTATCGGGAGCGACAAATGAACGATCTTATGAATATCTTTAATCAGCAAGCAGCGCCAGCCGCGTTTGACCAGATGCGTATTTCGATTGCATCGCCCGAGCGTATTCGCTCGTGGTCTTTCGGCGAGATCAAAAAGCCGGAGACGATCAACTATCGCACGTTCAAACCTGAACGCGACGGTTTGTTCTGCGCGCGCATCTTTGGCCCGATCAAGGATTACGAATGTTTGTGCGGCAAGTACAAGCGCATGAAGTATCGCGGCATCATCTGCGAAAAGTGCGGCGTTGAAGTCACGCTTCAAAAAGTTCGCCGCGAGCGCATGGGCCATATCGAGTTGGCAAGCCCCGTCGCGCATATCTGGTTCATGAAGTCGCTGCCTTCGCGCATCGGCCTTTTGATCGATATGACGCTCAAAGAAATTGAACGCGTTCTGTATTTCGAAAACTACATCGTGACCGAACCCGGCTTGACACCGCTTAAGCCACGTCAGCTGTTGTCCGAGGAAGACTATCTGACCGCACAAGACGAGTATGGCGAGGACGCCTTCACCGCCATGATCGGCGCGGAAGCGGTCAAGCACATGCTGTGCGGCATCGATCTGCATGAGGAAAAAGTCGCCCTTCGCACCGCGATGGGGGAGACAAGCTCAGACGCCAAGCGTAAGAAGATTGTTAAGCGTTTGAAGTGCATCGAGTCCTTCATTGATTCCGGCGCGCGTCCTGAATGGATGATTTTGGACGTTGTGCCTGTCATTCCGCCTGAATTGCGTCCTCTCGTTCCTTTGGACGGTGGCCGCTTCGCGACATCGGATCTGAACGATCTATATCGCCGCGTGATCAACCGTAACAACCGCTTGAAGCGCCTGATCGAGCTTCGCGCTCCCGATATCATCGTGCGTAACGAAAAGCGCATGTTGCAAGAGTCTGTCGATGCATTGTTTGACAATGGTCGTCGTGGTCGCGTCATCACGGGCGCGAACAAGCGTCCGCTTAAGTCGCTGTCCGACATGCTTAAGGGCAAGCAGGGTCGTTTCCGCCAAAACCTTTTGGGCAAACGCGTCGATTATTCGGGGCGTTCCGTTATCGTCGTCGGCCCAGAGTTGAAGTTGCACCAGTGCGGTCTGCCTAAGAAGATGGCGCTAGAGCTGTTCAAGCCGTTTATTTATGCCAAGCTAGAGCTGTACGGCATGGCCTCCACTATCAAGGCCGCCAAGCGCCTTGTTGAAAAAGAACGCCCTGAGGTTTGGGACATTCTTGAGGAAGTTATCCGCGAGCATCCCGTGTTCCTTAACCGCGCTCCGACGCTTCATAGACTTGGTATTCAAGCCTTTGAGCCGACCCTTATCGAAGGCAAGGCGATCCAGCTTCATCCGCTCGTTTGTACGGCTTTCAACGCCGACTTCGACGGTGACCAGATGGCCGTCCACGTTCCGCTTTCACTGGAAGCGCAGTTGGAAGCTCGCGTCTTGATGATGTCGACCAACAACATCCTGTCGCCTGCGAACGGCAAGCCGATTATCGTGCCATCGCAAGATATCGTTTTGGGTATTTACTACATCACGATGGAGCGTAAGGGCGAGAAGGGCGAAGGCATGGCCTTTGCCACGATTGGCGAGATCGAACAGGCTATCAATGCTGGCGTTATCACGCTGCATTCCGCGATTAAGGCTCGATATCATGGCGTCAATGCCAAGGGTGAGCCCGAGATCACGCGCGTCGAAACGACAGCGGGTCGCATGATGATGTCCGAGATTTTGCCTCGTCATCCCAATTTGCCATTCAGCCTGATCAATCGTCTTTTGACCAAGAAGGATTTGACGAACGTCATTGACGCCGTCTATCGCCATTGCGGTCAGAAGGAGACGGTTATCTTTGCCGATCGCATGATGGGGCTTGGCTATCGTAACGCTTGTCGTGCCGGTATTTCGTTTGGTAAGGACGATTTGGTTATCCCCGCCGCCAAGCCCAAGTTGATTAAAAAGGCGCAGGATCAAGTCAACGAATATGAACAACAGTATCAAGATGGTTTGATCACACGCGGCGAAAAATACAACAAGGTCGTTGACGTTTGGTCGTCTTGCACGGAGCGCGTCGCCGAAGAAATGATGAAGGGCATCTCCGACACCGGTCATGGCCACATCAATTCGGTTTACATGATGGCTCATTCCGGCGCTCGCGGTTCTGCTGCGCAGATCAAGCAGCTGGCCGGTATGCGCGGGCTGATGGCCAAGCCATCGGGCGAGATTATCGAAACGCCGATTATCTCGAACTTTAAGGAAGGCCTTTCGGTTCTTGAATACTTTAACTCCACTCACGGAGCGCGTAAGGGCCTGGCCGATACCGCTTTGAAGACTGCGAACTCTGGTTACCTGACACGCCGCTTGGTCGATGTCGCCCAAGACGCGATCATCACTCAAGATGATTGCGGTGCGACGGGTGGCCTGACAGTCAAAACAGTGATTGAGGGCGGCGAAGTGATTGCACCGCTTTCTGAACTGGTCTTGGGACGTACGACAGCGGAAGACGTTGTTGACCCTGAAACAAACCGCGTGATCGTTCCCAATGGTACGCTCATCGACGAGCCGTTGATGGAGAAAATCGACAAGGCGGGTGTTGATACCATGCTGATCCGCTCGGTACTGACATGTAAGTCTGAAACGGGCATTTGCGCCAAGTGCTATGGCCGCGATCTGGCTCGTGGCACAATCGTGAACATCGGCGAGGCCGTCGGCGTCATTGCCGCGCAATCGATTGGTGAGCCTGGAACACAGCTTACCATGCGTACCTTCCATATTGGTGGCGCGGCGCAACGTGGTGCGGAAGTCAGCTCGGTCGAAGCTTCCTTTGACGCGAAGATGACCCTGCACAACGCGACGCTCGTCACCAACAGCGAAGGCCGTCAGATTGTGATGAGCCGCAATTGCGAGCTTGTCTTGATCGATGAGCATGGCCGCGAGAAGGCTCGCCATCGCGTGCCTTACGGTACAAAACTGCTGGCCAAGGAAAACAGCAAGGTGACCAAGGGGCAGAAGATTGCCGAATGGGATCCGTACACGCTGCCGATCATCACCGAGAAGGAAGGTATCGTCAACTACGTCGATCTGATCGAAGGGTTGTCGGTACGCGAAGTGATGGACGAGGCGACGGGTATTGCCTCGAAGAAGGTCATCGACTTCCGTCAGCAAACGCGTGGCGCTGATCTGCGTCCCCGCATTATGCTGCAAGACGCGAAGGGCGAGCCGATCAAGCTGTCCAGCGGTGTGGATGCTCGTTACTTCCTGCCTGTCGATGCTATCTTGAACGCGCCGAATGGCTCGAAGGTTAAGGCGGGTGAGATTCTGGCGCGTATCCCACGCGAAGGATCGAAAACACGCGACATCACGGGCGGTCTGCCGCGCGTGGCTGAGCTGTTCGAAGCCCGCATGCCTAAGGATTTCGCGATTATCTCGGATGTTGAGGGTCGCGTAGAGTTTGGTAAGGATTACAAGACCAAGCGTCGCATCATCATTCGTCCCGTCGACGAAACGCTGGAGCCTCGCGAGTATATGATCCCTAAGGGCAAGCATCTTGCGGTTCAAGAGGGCGATTTGATTGGTCGTGGCGATCTTTTGATCGACGGCAATCCTGTGCCGCATGACATTCTGGCCGTGATGGGCGTAGAGGCTTTGGCCGCCTACATCATCAACGAGATTCAAGAAGTCTATCGTCTGCAGGGTGTGAAGATCAACGACAAGCATATCGAAGTGATCGTGCGTCAAATGCTGCAAAAGGTCGAGATCACAGAGCCGGGCGACACCACCTTCTTGCAAGGTGAGCAGGTTGATCGCATGGAGTTCCTTGATGTCAACAACAAGGCCGTTTTGGAAACCTTGCGTCCTGCTCAAGGCCGCGCGGTGCTGCAAGGCATCACAAAGGCCAGCTTGCAGACTCGCTCGTTCATCTCAGCCGCTTCGTTCCAAGAAACGACGCGCGTACTCACCGAGGCTGCCGTTGGCGGCAAGGTTGATACGCTCGAAGGGCTGAAGGAAAACGTGATCGTTGGTCGCTTGGTTCCTGTCGGAACTGGCTCGGTTGTCAATCGCTTGCGTCGCATTGCGGCCGCTCGCGATTTGGAAGGCGATCGTATGGATGCGCAGCGCGCCACTTTGCGTCAGGCTGAAGAAAAGGCTCGCGTCATTGCCGAAGTCGATGTGACAGAAGCGTAAGTTTGAATAGATAGACGTCGTTATCAAGAAGGCGGAAAAGGACAGGATTCTTTTTCCGCCTTTTTTGTAGGCAAAATGACTATTTATACCAATGAGCTTATGAACTGACGCGTAAAGAAAAAAGAAAACGGGATCCCCGCTTTCGCGGGGATGACGATAGCAGGATGAAATTAAACACAAAACCCGTCATTCCCGCGCAAGCGGGAATCCCGTTTGTTTTCTTTCTCAACGAGTCGTTTCATGAGCCGTTTGGTATTACTCACAAGCCTTAACGCTTGAAAGTAATAAAATTATGCCTCAAAAAGTCAGAAACAAGCTACAATGATTGAGCAATATGAGTGTTCAAACGATTTTGAAAGAGAGGAATTTTATCATGAACATCATTCAAGAAGATAAGGCGCCAACCGCTTTTCAAAAAGCTGCCAACGCGGTCACCCGTGTGGTGGAAGTTATTGGTTGGGATTTTACAACTATTGCTGCCGCGACAGGAGCAACTGCTGCTCTGACGGGAAGCGCTGCTGCTTCATGCGTTGCTATGTGTGTCGCCTCATTTTTTACTGATACTGGGCCTTATAATGATAGCTTTAGTCGGTATCTGATTAAAGCGAGTCTTTGTATTGGCGGTTTCATTTTTGCTGTGGGGGGAACACTCTTTAGTTCTTCCGCTGAAATGACTCGAAAAGCTGGAGAGGCGGCGCTTAATCAGGTTATTGAAACGGGCGCACCAAGCGTTTCTGTCCCCCTATCAACAAGAGATTTCATGACAGGCTTTGGTAAGAAGATTTCTGTGACGGGGACGGCTGAAACATTACGTCAAAATGACTCAGCGACATTTCTTCTGGCATCAGTCAACGGCAAACCGCACTATTATTTTATTCACAGAAATGCTGATGGCTCTTTAGTAAGAGATTTCTCCGGCCGTCCCAAAAGAGAAGAAATCCCCTTGCGTGCGCACGATTACAAGTATTCGACCCACGATCCAAGATAGATGGAAAGAAACCAAACGGGATGCCCGCTTTCCCCCTACGCCCTTCGGGCTTCGGCGCGACAGGTCGCGGGCATGACGATAGAGGGTTAGATTTAAACACATATCCTGTCATTCCCGCCCCGTATCAAGTACGGGGCAGGCTCCAGCGGGAATCCAGTTTGTTTTCTATCTTAATGAGTCACGTCATCGTGCCATTTGTATAAAATAGGTGGTTTACCCCTGTGGTGGGTCAGAAAAACGAAGGCCAACGCCAAGGCGGTTCCAACTGTTGATTCCGCCGACGGCAAGCGTCAAAAAGACGATTTCTTTTTCGGAAAAGTTCTTTTTTAGATTTTCATAAAGGGAATCTGATGCTCCTTGCGTGGCGACGTTTGTTAGGGACTCTGTCCAAGCTAACGCGGCGCGTTCTCTTTCCGAGAAAACTTCGGCATCATGCCAAACCGCCGTTAAATCTATTTTTGTCGCGTCCACACCCAATTTGCGGGCCATCATTAGGTGATGTTTGACGCAAAAAGTGCAGCCGTTGATTTGCGAAGCTCTCAGTTTGACAAGCTCCAAAAGGTCTTTGCCTAAAACACCGGATTCATCGATAGCCTTGACAACGGACATCATGGCCCCCAGCGCCTCTGGCGCCAGTTTGCAAAAAACATCGAAATCAATGCGGGCATTGGGGGAGGACATGGATATTTCCTTTCATAGGACATATTTTTTGCATCAAGATGACGAACAGGATAAGCTCTTTTTCTTAAAATGAAATTAATGAACAGGCAGGCTTTTTGATGAGTGATCGTTCGCTGCGCCATCCAGAGAAACAAAAGAATACGGACAGCTTTGGCCCGCCCAAGCCAGAGTGGCTGCACGTGCGTGCGCCAGCTGGGTTTAATTATGCCAAGACGCTGGAGCTTATGCAGGGGCAAAAGCTCACCACCGTGTGCCAAGAGGCGGCTTGCCCCAATATCGGTGAGTGTTGGAAGCGTAAACATGCGGCCTTTATGATCATGGGCGATATTTGCACGCGGGCGTGCGCATTTTGCAATGTTGCGACAGGCAAGCCCAAGCGCCTTGATAAGGGCGAGCCGGAAAGGCTGGCCGCCGCCGCCGCGCAGATGGGCTTGAAGTATGTCATCGTGACATCGGTGGATCGTGATGATTTGTCCGATGGCGGCGCGGCGCATTTCGCGAATGTGATCGCGGCGCTGCGCGCGGGCGTGCCGGACTGCGTGATTGAAGTATTGACTCCCGATTTCAAGAATAAGGAGGGCGGGGCGCAGACCCTCGCCGCCGCACGTCCCGATGTGTTCAATCATAACCTTGAAACCGTGCCGCGTTTGTATCCAGCGATCCGGCCCGGAGCGCGGTGTTTTACTTCGCTGCGGCTGTTGCAGCAGGTCAAGGAAATTGACGCTTCCATCTTTACCAAGTCGGGCTTGATGGTTGGCCTTGGCGAAACGAAGGAGGAAATAGGGCAGGTGATGGACGACCTTCGCGCCGCTGGCGTGGACTTCCTAACCATCGGCCAGTATTTGCAGCCAACGCCCAAGCATGCGCCGCTTGATCGCTATGTCACACCGGACGAGTTCGCCGCTTATGCCAAGATGGCCAAGGCCAAGGGCTTTTCGCTGGTGTCTAGCTCTCCGCTCACGCGATCCTCGTATTTTGCGGATGAGGATTTTAAGAAACTAAAGGCCTCCCGTGATGAACAGTAATGCGATTAAACTCGATCCCTCATGGCTTGCCGTGATTGGCGGCGAGTTCGACCAACCCTATATGCAAAAGCTGAAGCAGTTTTTGCTGGAGGAGAAAACGGGGCGGCACATTGTCTATCCGCGCGGCGACCATATCTTTAACGCGCTGAACGCGATTCCGTTTGATCGCGTGCGTGTTGTTATCATCGGACAAGACCCCTATCACGGCGAGGGGCAGGCGCATGGTCTTTGCTTTTCAGTGCAGGATGGCGTGGCGCTGCCGCCCAGCCTTATCAATATCTATAAGGAAATTGCGGCGGAGTATGGCTGCGCGATGCCCAAAAGCGGCGACCTTACGCGCTGGGCAAAGCAAGGCGTCTTGCTGCTTAATGCAACGCTGACCGTGCGGGCGGGGCAGGCGGGCTCTCATCAAAACAAAGGGTGGGAGACATTCACCGACGCCGTGATCCGCGCCGTGAATGACCAGCGCGAGCATGTCGTGTTTTTGCTGTGGGGGGCCTATGCCCAAAAGAAGGGCGCGATGATCGACCGCACGCGCCACAGCGTTCTAACCGCGCCGCATCCCTCGCCGCTTTCCGCGCACAGAGGGTTCCTAGGCTGCGGACACTTCCGCGCCGCCAACGAATACCTTGTCCGGCAGGGGCAAGAGCCGATTGATTGGGTGGGGGAGTAAGGCGCAGTCGCGCCCAAAAGAAATGGAGCGGGTGAAGGGAATCGAACCCTCATAGCCAGCTTGGAAGGCTGGTGCTTTACCACTAAGCTACACCCGCTCATGGGTGGTTGTTCTGTATCATGCCGTTTTTACGGCGGCAAGCCGCCGTGGGTGAAGGGAATGATCAAAAACAGGCGGAACGCGCCTGTTTTTGCCCCTTCGGGCGCCCCCGCTTCGCGGGATGCGTCCAAAATGCTTTCGCATTTTGTCGATCCTCATAGCCAGCTTGGAAGGCTGGTGCTTTACCACTAAGCTACACCCGCTCATGGGTGGTTGTTCTGTATCATGCCGTTTTTACGGCGGCAAGCCGCCGTTAATTCCTGCCGTCATCCCCGCGAAAGCGGGGATCCAGCTGCGAGCGATAGCGAGCGTGTGAGTCGAACAAGACAACAAACAGCACTTCCCTAGACCTTTTTTGAGTCACGTGGCCCGCAGACGCGGGCCGCTGGATCCCCGCTTTCGCGGGGATGACTGGAATAGGTAACAATAAGGCATCATCCTCTATCACGAGCCTTTTATTACAGCAAGATAGAAGTGTAAGAAAGGTATAAAATCCTCTTTCTTTTTCTGTACAAATGGGGTAAAAAGCACCGTTCCCAACAAATCAATAAGCTTTGTCCGACGTGATCGCCGGACGGGCGATTCTGGGTTCAAGGACAGTTCTTAATGATTGTATGAGGCTTTTAGGAGTGTAGCTCAATTGGTAGAGCGTCGGTCTCCAAAACCGAAGGCTGCGGGTTCGATCCCCTCCACTCCTGCCACCTCATAATGGCCAAGAACTTGAAAAAAACAAGGAGCCTACAATGGCAAAGTTAGTTGAGTTTTTTAATGAGACCAAGCGAGAGATCGGCAAGGTGACTTGGCCGACGCAAAAAGAAATCGTCATGACGACCGTGTTGATTGTGGCCATGGCCTTGGTCGCTGGGTTGTTTTTCTTTTTCGTCGATAACGTCTTGGGTTTCGCAATTAGCAAGATTTTGGGCATGAGAGCCGGTTCATAAGGAGCATTCACGATGGCACTTCGTTGGTACGTTATTCACGTTTATTCGGGCTTTGAAAAAAAGGTCGCGCAGACCATTCGCGAAACCGCGATGAAAAAAGGTCTTGAAGATTTCTTCTCGGAAATCCTTGTCCCCACTGAAGAGGTGATCGAGGTTCGTCGTGGCAAGAAAGTCGGGGCCGAGCGCAAGTTCCTTCCGGGCTATGTCCTGATTAAGATGGACCTGACGGACGAGAGCTGGCATCTGGTCAAGAACACGGCCAAGGTCACGGGCTTTTTGGGCGGCGGCGGCAAGCCTTCGCCTATCTCGGAAAAGGAAGCCCAGCGCATCCTTAACCAAGTCCAAGAAGGCTTTGAACATCCCAAACCCTCTATCACCTTTGTGGTGGGTGAGCAGGTTCGCGTGGCCGAAGGGCCGTTTGCCTCATTTAATGGCGTTGTTGAGGACGTGGATGAGGGTAAATCGCGCTTGAAGGTTGCGGTGTCGATCTTTGGCCGCGCTACGCCAGTTGAGCTGGAATTCACGCAGGTGGAGAAGATTTAGATCAACTAAGGAGTAGTTACGTGAAAACTGTTGGTCTGTTCGTTGCCGCCATTCTAATCGCGTTATCGTCCGTTTGGCTTCACGATAAAAATGTGCACACTGTCAATGCAACGCAAGAGACAGCCTATGATCGCGTGTTGCACACCAAGACTTTGCGGTGTGGATACGCTGATTGGCCTCCTCATGGACTTGTAAAAGATCCGAATACGGGAAAAATTTCCGGCGTCATGTACGATATCCTTGAAGAGATTGGACGTCGTTTGAGTCTTAAGATTGACTGGAGCGAGAATACGGGGTGGAGCAATATTGTAAGCAGTCTTCAATCAAAGCGCATTGACGTTTTCTGCGCTGGTTTGTGGGTGAATGCCGAGCGTGGTCGTTCCTTGACATATTCTATGCCACTTTTTTTCAACGCATCGTTCCCCTTTGTCAGAATCGATGATCATCGGTTTGATAAGGACATCAAACGTGCCGATTCATCGGACATTCGTTTTTCTTCCATAGAGGGTGAGTTATCGGATGCCACAGCACGCCTTCATTTCCCGAAAGCGCAGAAAATACCGGTGAGCCAGATGTTGCAGGCTTCCGAAGCCCTGAACAACATTGCAGTTAACAAAGCGGATATTATTATTCTGGATTACAGCATGGGGAAAGGGTTCATAGATTCTAACCCTTCTACCTTGCGTAAATTAGGGGACAAACCTTTTCAGGTTTTCCAGAACTCCCTTGGCTTTGATATTCATGAAAACACGCTGCGCGATATGATTAACAATGCCCTTAATGAGATGCACAATCAGGGGGTTATTGCCAATATTGTTGCGAAACACAGTAACGATCCCAGTGAGTTTATTCCAGTCGCTCCGTCTTATTTGCAGCCGTAGCTATAGTTTTTGTAATGGTCTTATTGGCCAGAAAAACACGTTGCTTTCCCTTCTGTTAACCTCTATAAAACCGCTTAAGCAAAAGGTGTGGGAGGTTCTCCCCGAAAAGTTCCCTTGGGGAGCCGGACCACGCCGCCGCTGTTTTTTGAAGGTGATTATCGACGGTTTTGGCCTGCTTTATCCTATAGCCGTCACTCCCGCGTAAGCGGGAGTCCCGTTTGTTTTAACAAGTAAACGGGATCCCCGCTTTCGCGGGGATGACGAAAATGGAAAAGATTGGAAACAATCGATAAGATTCTTCAAGAAGTTGTGGTTTAAGGGGGATGAAAATCCTTCGAATACAATGGTTGTCATGGATGGCTTTTGGCTTTGGCCAAAGGTTGTTTATGGCGTTGTGAAACGTTGGCGTTTAGTCGGTTCTTGTGTGCCCGTCTATACTTTAGCGTCATTCCGGCGAAAGCCGGAATCCAGAACTTTTATGCCGCGCAGACGCGCGGCGCTGGATCCCGCTTTCCCGTCTACGCTGCTCCGCAGCTTCGCCGGGCTAAGCTTCAGCCCTGCGAAGCTCGTCAGAGCGAAGCAGGGTCAGCGGGATGACGTGATGGAATAAGGGCGCGTCCGATCTAACTAAACTCCAGAATCAAACATCCAACCGATAGGGGTTGGAAGGAGAGAGCAAAATGGCAAAGGAAATTGTCGGCTATATCAAGCTGCAAGTACCGGCTGGATCGGCGACACCGTCTCCGCCAATTGGCCCCGCTTTGGGTCAACGCGGCCTAAACATCATGGACTTCTGCAAGCAGTTCAACGCCAAGACGCAAGGCATGGAAAAGGGTATGCCCATTCCTGTCGTGATCTCAGCCTTTTCGGATCGCACGTTTACGTTCGTGACGAAGAAGCCCCCCAATACCTATTGGATCAAGAAGGCGATCAAGCTTGAGCATGGTTCCAAGACTCCGGGTACAGCGATGGTTGGCAAGATCACGATGACGCAAATTCGTGAAATTGCAAAAGAGAAAATCGTTGATATGAACGCGAACGATATCGAAGCGGCGGCCAAAATGCTCGTCGGTTCGGCTCGTTCGATGGGCCTTTTGGTAGTGGAGGAATAAGCCATGAAACAAGGAAAAAAACTCCGCAAGGTTCTCCCCGCTGTTGATCGCAAGAAGCTGTATGCTCTTGAAGATGGCGTGAAGCTTGTCAAGAAGAACGCGGGCGATCTATCGCGCAAGTTCACCGAGACTCTGGACATTGCCATCAATCTTGGTATCGACACAAAGCAATCGGATCAGTCTGTGCGTGGCATGGTGCAATTGCCTCATGGTACGGGCAAAAGCGTCCGCGTGGCCGTGTTCGCCAAGGGCGAAAAAGCGGATGCCGCTTTGGCCGCTGGCGCGGATGTTGTCGGCGCTGACGATTTGGCTGAAAAGATTATGGGCGGTTTTTCTGCCTTTGATCGCGTCATTGCGACCCCTGACATGATGGGCGTTGTTGGCAAGTTGGGTAAGGTTCTGGGGCCTCGTGGCCTTATGCCTAACCCGAAGCTTGGCACTGTGACCCCGAACGTCGTGGAAGCGATCAAGTCGGCCAAGGCTGGCTCGATTGAGTTCCGCGCCGAAAAGGGCGGTATCATTCATGCTGGCATCGGCAAGATCAGCTTTACCGAAGAGCAGTTGATCGAGAATGCTCGCGCCTTTATCAGCGCGATCGCCAAGGCTCGTCCCGCTGGCGTGAAGGGCACTTACATCAACCGCGTGGCGTTGTCCTCAACCATGGGCCCCGGCCTGAAGGTTGATCTTTCGACAATGCTTGGCGAACAGGCCTAACGCTTGATCGTTTAAAGACTAAAAAAGCCCCGCTTATTGCAAGGTCAGCGGGGTTTTTGTTGCCACTTTTTTCATCATTATTGGCGCTGTAAATGGCTCTAAAATTGGGGTTCGGGATTTGTTTATTATCAAGGCGTTAGAAAAAAAACATCGATTTACAGCCCTAAGAGCGTGGGATAGTGCCACTCAGTCGCCTTCCGCTCAAAGTTAATGCGGTAAGCCTTTGAAATATAATAAAACTGACTCGATTTTTTGGCATGGCTAACCAATTGATTTTACATGGTTTTATGAACTTCGTCCGATTTTGGATCGCCAAAAGCAAAAAAAACGCAGGATTGGGGGCGACTCTTTTCGTCATCCCGCACCCCTCTACGCCCTTTGGGCTTCGCGGGGCAGGCGAAGCCTTGCGCGAAGGCGGGACGATGATGCGGGACCTAGGGGACTGGGCGACGAATGAATGATAGAGAGGGCGGAGAGAGCGGCTTGATCCCAGATCAACTTTCTTTCGTCTCACAACGGTGAGCCGAAAAGAAAGTTTTCTGGGATGGCGGCAGGTGGCCTTACACCATAATCATGCCGCCGTTGATATGTATCGTTTGGCCCGTGATATAACGTGCTTCCTCGCTGGCCAAAAAGACGATGCTGGCCGCGACATCTTTCGGCTCACCCAGATAACCCAACGGAATGTTGGCGAGCATTTTGTTCTTTTGCTCGTCATTCAGCTTGTCGGTCATGGCCGTGACGATAAAGCCCGGTGCGACGCAGTTGACGGTGACGCCGCGTGGCGCCATTTCCTGCGCCAGCGATTTGCTCATAGCGATCAGGCCGCCTTTGGACGCCGCATAGTTGGCTTGACCTGCGTTGCCCATCACGCCGACGACGGACGCCATGTTGATGATGCGGCCCCAGCGGCGTGTCATCATGCCTTTCAGCGCGGCACGCGAGAGGCGAAACGCAGAGGACAAGTTCACGTTCATCACAAGATCCCAGTCTTCATCCTTCATGCGCATGGCAAGGCCATCGCGCGTCAGGCCAGCGTTGTTGATCAGAATATCCACGCCGCCGCCCAATTTCTCCTCGGCTTCCTTGATAAGGGTCGGGGGAACGGCGGGATCGGTCAGGTTGCCAACAATAGTCACCGCATGCGCCGCGCCGCCAAGTTCGGCTTGCAGCGCTTCGATGCCTTCGGGGCGAATGTCGGTCAGGGCAACGCGTGCGCCTTGCGCCACCAGCATCTTGGCGATAACCGTGCCTAGGCCGCCTGCCGCGCCCGTAACCAGAGCGTTCTTTCCATTCAGTGACAACATGGTCTTTCCTTTCGTGTTTTTCTTTATAAGGATTGTTTGAGGTAAGCGTCGATATCTTCGGGAGTTTGCAAAGATACCGCCGTAATTTCTTTATCGATGCGTTTGGTCAGGCCCGCCAAAACAGCGCCAGAGCCGCATTCGACCAGCTGATCGACGCCATGCGCCTTCATAAACAAAACGGACTCGCGCCAACGGACAGAGCCAGTGATTTGCTGCACCAACAGATCGCGGATAACATCGGGGTCGCTTGTTGCCAACGCCGTGACGTTTGAGACGACAGGCACGCAAGGTGGCATCAGATGAACTTGTGCCAAGGCCTCCCTCATGACATCGGCGGCGGGCTGCATAAGGGGGCAATGAAACGGCGCGCTGACGGGCAGCTTGATGCAGCGTTTCAGGCCCTTTTCAGCGGCCAGCGCGATGGCGCGATCAATCGCGTGGTTGTTGCCGCTAATGACGACTTGGCCATCCGCGTTATCGTTGGCGGCCACGCAAATGTCGCCTTGTGATGCAGCAGCGGCAATCTCTTTGGCGAGATCGACATTCGCGCCCAGCAAAGCCGCCATGCCGCCGATCCCCGCAGGGACGGCCTTTTGCATAGCGCGGCCACGCTTGCGTAAGAGGGTCGCGGTGTTCGCCAGCGTCAGGCTTTCCGCCGCGCAAAGCGCCGCATATTCGCCAAGGCTATGCCCCGCTACAAAGGCGGCCATTTCGGGCAGTTTCAGTCCACTTTGCGACATTAAAACGCGCAAAACGGCGATGCTTACGGCCATCAAGGCGGGCTGCGTGTTTTCTGTCATTTTCAGCTCATCTTCCGAGCCGTCAAACATAAGGGTCGAGAGTTTCTGTTCCAAAACCTCATCAACCTCTTGAAAAACCATGCGAGCCTCAGGGAAGGCCTCAAAAAGAGCCTTGCCCATGCCGATCTTTTGGCTTCCCTGTCCGGGAAATACGAATGCTTTTGTCATTTTTTCTCCTTAGAGCCCGAAACTGCCACGCTTGAAGCCGCTTGTCAAAGCCCCTCCAAGCCGCTTTAATGCGGCAAGTTAAAGCGGTTAACCAACTTTTTGTGGGCGTTTTATGATTTTGATTACTGGCGGAGCGGGCTTTATCGGCTCTTACTTGGCGGCAGCGCTTGAGGCGCGGGGCGAGCGTGTGGTGATTTGTGACTGGCTTGGCACGGATGACAAGTGGCGCAACATTGCTAAGCGCGACCTTGATAATCTGATCGCGCCCGAAAAGTTGTGCGATTATCTGAACGATCACAGTGGCGATATCGAGGCGATCTATCACATGGGCGCGATCTCGGCCACGACCGAGGCTGACGCCGATTTGATTGCTGAGAGCAACTTTCGCCTGACCCGCACCTTATGGCTGTGGTGTCGCGATAATGGCTCGCGGCTTATTTACGCGTCATCGGCGGCGACGTATGGCGATGGCAAGGCTGGCTTTGACGATGTCGAGAGCATCGAGGGGCTTAAGGCCTATCAGCCGCTTAATGCCTATGGCTGGAGCAAGCACCTAACTGACCGCTGGATTGCGCAGCAGAAAAAGAAGGGCGACCGTGGTCCCGCGCAGTGCGTCGGCCTGAAGTTTTTTAACGTCTATGGCCCCAACGAGTACCATAAGGGTGGGATGCGCTCGGTCGCGCACCAGATTTTCCCATTTGCCAAACGTGGCGAGGCCTTTTCGCTCTTCAAGTCGCACCATCCCGATTACAAGGACGGTGGGCAGCTGCGTGATTTCGTGTGGGTCGGCGATTGCGCCAACGTCATGCTGTGGCTTTTGGATCATCCTGCCGTCAACGGCTTGTTCAATATGGGGTCGGGGAAGGCTCGCAGCTTTGCAGATATGGCGGCGGCGGTTTATGTCGCTGCGGGCGCGACGCCCCAGATCACCTACCGCGATATGCCAGAGGTTTTGCGTGACAAATACCAGTACTTTACGCAAGCCAACATGGATAAGCTTCGCGCCGCAGGGTATGATGCGCCCATGACTCCGCTAGAGGAAGGTATTCGCCTTTACGTCCAAAACCATTTGGAAAAAGAAGATCCGTATGTTTAGCTTTAGGTTAAACGAATAGAGAAAAAAGAAAATGGATGCCAGCCTTCGCTGGCATGACAAGGGGTAGGAGGTAAAGTTAATCCTAATCCGTCATCCCCGCGCAGGCGGGGATCCCATTTTTTAATTTTTCCACTGCAATAGGGGAGGAGATATCTATGCCAAATGAAGGAAACAAGACCAGCGCATCAAAATCACCTACAGGAAGTACATTCACGATTGATCTTGATACGATCCCCAATGGTCACCGCAAACCTGTCGAGTGTTGTAAAAGAAGCCATCTAACGCGGCTGTGGCGGGAGAGATCAGCCTCCAGCCAACTTGTTTTTGATTAAGGAAAAACCATATCATGTATGCCCATCTTCATACGCAACTTGAAAAACTTATAGGTCACCGCGTTTTGTGCGTGGGTGACGTGATGCTGGATCGCTTTATCTATGGCGAGGTGGATCGTATCTCGCCCGAAGCGCCCATTCCCGTCCTTCGCATTAAGCGCGAGCTTCTGGCCATGGGCGGCAGCGGCAACGTCGTGCGCAACCTTGCCACCATGGGGGGCAACGTCGATATGGTGGCCGTGATCGGGCATGATCAAGCGGGCCATGACCTTGCCGCGCAGATGGAGGCGATGAACAGGATTACGCCTCACTTGCTGACCGATGCTTCGCGTCCCACGACGATCAAGACGCGCTATATCGCGGGCAGCCAGCAGCTGTTGCGTGCCGACAGAGAAGATGCCGCGCCGTTGTCCACCTTGATGGAGGAGCAGCTTTTGGCGCGCGCGCAAAGCGTGATCGATGGATGCCAGATTGTGATCCTTTCGGACTACGCCAAGGGCGTCTTAACGAACCATGTGGTGCGCGAGATCATTACGCTGTGCCGTGAGCATGGTAAGCCAATTTTGATCGATCCCAAGGGGAGGGACTTTGGCCGCTATCACGGTGCGACGATGCTCACTCCCAACCGTAAGGAACTCGCCGAGGCAACAGGTCTGCCCATTACGACGATTGATGAGGCCGAAGCCGCCGCGCGTAAGCTCATCATCGATTTTGATATTGGCGGCGTGCTGGCCAAACTGGGTGGCGACGGCGTTTGCCTTGTGATGAAGGATAAGCCCGCGCGTCATTTCCACACGGTCACCAAGGAAGTGTTCGATGTTTCCGGTGCGGGCGACACCGTGATTGCGACGATGGCGATGGCGATGGCGGGCGGGTTGTCTTTGGACGATTGCGCGGCTTTGGCCAACATCGCGGGATCGATTGTCGTAAGCAAAATTGGGACGGCGACGATCACGCTGGAGGAAATCGAAAAGGAAATTCTGCGCGATCAATCGCGCATGGGCGAAGACAAAATCATGACGTCCGCCGAGGCGGCGGATAGAGCCGAGCGTTGGCGCGGGCAGGGGCTAAAGGTCGGTTTCACAAACGGTGTATTTGATTTGCTGCATCCCGGGCATTTGTCGTCGATCAACCAGTCCCGCGCTGCGTGCGATAAACTGATCATTGCGCTTAACAGCGATGCGTCGGTAAAAAGGCTGAAGGGTGAGGCGCGGCCTGTGCAGAACGAAAACGCCCGCGCTGCTGTTTTGGCAGCGCTAGAGGCCGTGGCGGGCGTAGTGATTTTCAGCGAGGACACGCCGCTGGACCTTATCAAAACCATCCGCCCCGATACGCTGGTGAAGGGATCGGATTACACCATCGATCAAGTCGTCGGCGCGAAGGAAATGGAAAGCTGGGGTGGCCAAGTCATCTTGGCCGACCTTGTGCAGGGCCACAGCACCACGGCGCTTATCGAGAAGCTGACACGATAAGGGGAGGACTCTAACGTCTCTCTAGCTTTGTCAGATCGGCGGCGGCTTGTTTCAAGCCTTGGGCGAGGTCTTCCTTTTCTTGGAAGGTGTACGCGCCGTAATTAATTTGCGGCTTCAGGTTTGGCCCCCAAAGGTTCGCCAGTGTATCGTAAAGGACGGACGCGATATGCTCGCCCTTTTTCCAAGCCGAGGTGTTATCGCAACGCGGTAGCAAAATCCCGAACTCGTCGGGTGCAAGGCGGCCTAGAATATCGCTGCGGCGGATCAACCCCGCCAGCGTATCGCCAAGGCAACGCAGCGCGGAGTCCACCAGCGGCATGCCGTGGCGGATACGGATATTTTCCAGATTCTCGATGTTGATATAAAGAACGCTGGAGACGCCGCCATAACGCTCATCAAAGGCCAGCATGCGGGCAACCTCGCGGTTAAACTCAGGCCGGTTAAGAAGCTGATGAGCGGCGCTATCCGCTTCTGGCTGGCGCTCAAGGGTCTTTAGGCGCGTTTCCAACTCTTGGATACGCACGCGCGCAAGCACAAGCTCAGCACACAGATCGCGCCAAACCGTCCTTTGCGCGTCGGTCAGGGGCGCATCGGCCAGAAAATCGGTTAAAAGGTCAAGCGGTGCGCTCAAAAGACGGTTTCTTTCATAAAGGAAGTGATTCTAAACTTTCTCAACAAGACTCTAGGCTTTTTCTAAAAAAGTCATTAACTTGCTTTTTTTCCTTTCCAACAGGGGACTTTCATGGCGCATTTGAGCAAGACAATGACAAAAAAGGTGACACCCAAGGCAAAAGCCGCTGCGCCGCAGCCTTTGGTCGGTATCATCATGGGCAGCCAATCCGATTGGGCGACGATGGAAAACGCGGCCAACGTGCTGGATAGCTTTGGCGTGACTTATGAAAGCGCGGTCGTTTCCGCCCATCGCACGCCTCGTCGTTTGTTTGAATACGCGACCAGCGCGGCCGAACGCGGCCTGAAGGTCATTATTGCGGGCGCAGGCGGCGCGGCGCATTTACCGGGTATGACGGCCTCGCTCACGCCGCTACCTGTTTTGGGAGTCCCCGTGATGAGCCGCTCCCTAGAGGGACTGGACAGCCTTCTGTCTATTGCGCAGATGCCTGCGGGCGTGCCCGTTGGTACGCTGGCCATCGGCAACGCGGGCGCGATTAACGCCGCGCTTTTGGCTACGTCCATTCTGGCTTTGCAGGATAAGGCTTTGGCTAAAGCGTTTGCGCAGTGGCGCGACGTGCAAACGACCTCGGTCGCGATAGAGCCGGAAATGCCAGTCAAGAAGAAGGCCGCGAAGAAACCCGCCGCCAAGAAAATCGTGAAGAAAACGAAGTAAGATGAGAACCCTGACAGCTGGATCGACGATAGGCATTTTAGGCGGGGGGCAGCTGGGGCGCATGACGGCCATGGCCGCCGCGCGGCTTGGGTTTCCTTGTCACGTTTTTTGCCAAAATGAGGACGAGCCTGCGGTTGCTGTTTGCGCCGCCCATACGCTTGGCGCGTGGGACGATGCGGACGCCCTGACGCGCTTTGCCAAGGCCACCGATGTTGTGACGCTGGAGTGGGAGAACGTGCCTCTCGCCGCGCTGGATGTAGTAGCGCAGCATACGCCTTTGTTTCCCAGTGCGACGGTTCTGCGTATCGCACAGGACAGGGGGCTGGAAAAACGCTTCACCCGCGAGATTGGTGTGGGCACGGCAGAATTTGTGATTGTGCGCTCGGCTGCCGAGCTAGAGAAGGCTTTGGAGTCGTTTTCCCGTCCGGCCATTTTGAAATCCACGCGCATGGGCTATGACGGGCGTGGGCAGGTTAAAATCGTGGATGGTATGGCGGCGCAGGATGCATGGGCGCAAATGGGCAGCGAGGAAGGAATCCTTGAGGCCTTTGTCGCTTTTGAGAAGGAAGTGTCCGTGATCGTCGCGCGGGGCGAGGACGGCGCAAGCGTCGCCTTTCCCGTTATGGAAAACACGCACCGCAACCATATTTTGTTTGAAACGCAAGCGCCCGCGCTGGTCGATCCCGCAGTTGCCAAAGAAGCGATAGACATCGCGCAGCGTATGGCCACGCACCTGCATGTGGTGGGCTTGCTGACGGTTGAGCTGTTTGTCTTGAAAGAGCCAAACGAAAAAGGCCAAAGCGTTTTGGTGAACGAGATCGCGCCGCGTCCCCACAATTCTGGCCACTGGACGATTGATGCTTGCCTTTGCAGCCAGTTCGAAATGCTGGTGAGGGCTGTTGCGGGCTTGCCGTTGGTTGAGGCCACACCGCATAGCAAGGTCGTGATGCGCAATATCCTTGGCGAGGATTTAGATCGTTGCCCTGCCTATGTCGCCGATCCGACAGCCGCCTTGCACCTGTACGGAAAGAAGGATCCTCGCGAGGGCCGCAAGATGGGCCACGTCACGTTCTTGAAAGGCGCGTGGTGAGCCTTTATACCAACGGCCTCATGAAATGATTCATAAAACCTTGACGGGATTTCCTCCTGTCCCATTCTTCGTCATCCCGCACCCCTCTACGCCCTTCGGGCTTCGCGGGGCAGGCGAAGCGACGCGTGAACATCGCGTAGATGCGGGATGACGAAATAGTGAATGGCCGTCCATGGTAAAAACCAACGTGATAATTCACGGGGTGATTGATCTTTTACCCCCCCATTAACCACTTGATATCGTCTTGGGTAAGGGAAGCGGCAGCAGCGGGTTTATCACCAAACAGCGCGGCGGCAAGGCCAGCCTTGCGGCCTTGAAGCTCCACTATACGCTCCTCCACAGTGCCTTCCGCGATCATCTTGTA
The DNA here is from genome assembly GCA_041662785.1 of Bdellovibrionales bacterium. NCBI lineage: Bacteria > Pseudomonadati > Bdellovibrionota > Bdellovibrionia > Bdellovibrionales > Bdellovibrionales bacterium. Next base: position 177,583 of record JBAZRW010000003.1, read on the forward strand.
TACAAAGACGTGCTTCGTCTGGCCGATGCGATGGGCGCGATCCGTAGCCTGATTTTCCACGGAAGGGTTCCACCATGGATCATAATGAATGACAGTATCCGCCGCCGTCAGGTTGAGTCCCGTGCCGCCAGCCTTAAGGCTGATAAGGAACAAGGGAACCTCTCCAGCTTGAAAACGTTTGACGGGCGTGGCGCGATCTTTGGTCGTGCCGCGAAGCTCAACATAGGGAATGTCCAGCTTCTCGACCTCTAGCTTGATCAGATCGAGCATCGAGGTGAATTGCGAAAAAAGGAGAATCTTGCGGCCTTCTTCGATAAGGGTAGGTATCATCTCCATCAGCTCATCCAGCTTGGCGGAGGATTTCACCTTCCGCGCAGCCTCTAGCTTGACAAGGCGCGGATCGCAGCACGTCTGGCGAAGCTTTAGCAGCGCGTCCAAAATAACAATCTGGCTTCGCGCAAGGCCTTTGGCTGCGATTTCATCGCGCACCTTGTCGTTCATGACGTGACGCACGGCTTCGTACAGGTCGCGCTGATCGTCGGCCAGCGTGACGTGACGGATAATCTCTGTCTTGGGCGGCAGGTCTTTTTCAACTTCGGATTTCAGGCGGCGCAGAACGAAAGGCCGCAAGCGCCGCGCGAAAAGATTCTTGCGATCATTATCACCGTCTTTTTCAATCGGTGCGCGATAATGCTTGGTGAACTTTTTATGATCGCCCAAAAGACCCGGCATCAGGAAGGTGAAGATAGACCACGCCTCGCCCAAATGGTTTTCGACAGGCGTACCCGTCAGGCAAATCCTTTGCTTGGCTTTCAGGGAACAAGCCGCCTGAGTCATCTTAGCCGCTGGGTTCTTGATGGCCTGCGCCTCGTCAAGGATCAGAAGACTCCATTTCTGCCCCGCCAGCTTTTCGCTGTCACGCGGCAGCAAAGGATAAGTTGTCAGAACAACATCATAGTGTTCGGTCTTACTAAATCGGGTGAAGCGCTCTTTGCCATGAAGGGTCAGGACTTTAAGGGAGGGCGTGAACTTGGCCGCCTCCGCCTGCCAGTTGGCAATTAGGCTGGTCGGCATGACAATCAGGCAAGGATCTTCAAGCTTTTTGGATTCTTTAAGCGACTGGATATAGGCGAGGGTCTGGATGGTTTTACCCAGTCCCATATCGTCGGCCAGAATGCCGGACAGCCCGTATTCGCCAAGAAAGTGCAGCCAGTTGTAGCCATCGATTTGATAGGGCCGCAGCGTGGCATCCAGCTTTTTAGGTAACGCGCGTTTTTTGATGCCTTCAAAGTTGCCCAGTTTTTCAATCAACTTGCGAAGGCCGCCTTCGCCAAGCCAACGCTTGCTGGTGATTGCCTCTAACTTCAAGAACGCAGCGGTCAGATCCATCGACACGCGCAGCGTGCCGTCTTTGTTCAGCGCTTTGTCGTCGAACAGCTCAACCAGTGTTTTCAAAATCGTGCGGATACGATCCGCAGGCAGCGCGATCATGCGACCATCGGGCAGTGGCGCATAGCATTTGCCGCCTTCGGTCAGACGATCAATATCGGCGTGCGCGTTCAGCTTCTTGATCATGGCGACAAGGATGGGCAAAAGGGGGATGCGCTCCCCCCCTATTGTAATGCCCAGATCCATCGAAAACCACCAATCGCCCGTTTGCTCAAACGACGCGTCGATGTCCTCGCTATCCGGCTCAAGGATGATGGCGGGCTGCGGCGCGTTGTCGCTGATCACAAAGCCTTCGGCCTCAAGCAATGCGCGACCCGTGTGACGTATATCCAGCCAAAACCAAGGTGAGGCCGTTTCATCGGGCAAGAGAAGGGAAGGCTGCGCGGAGGCAAAATCGCCCAACGGATGGGGGGCGGGCATCAGATGATGCTGCTCAAGCTTCTTTAGAAGTTTTTTCTCTGCCGCCCCATTACGTTTATAGAGGCGAATTTCATCGTCCTTGACCGCTGTATAATGTGTTGGCGTAAGGGTAGAGGCCGTCCCTTCCTCACCATAGGTAAAGGAAAGCCTAGCCGTTTGCTCACCCTTGGGTGTTTGCACTAGGTTCAGATGCGCGGACGGAGTCTCAAGCTTGTCTTTCATGTCGCGGATTTTAAAGGGCGCGGGTAAAGGCGCGTCAATTTCCTTCATGGCCTTGCGTACCGCGGGCGTTTCATTTTGTGTGATGGGCGGCGCTTTAAGAAAACGCGCTACGATCTGCGCTTCTTCACGGCAGACAAGCCGACCCATCGCGCCATTGGCCACGTTGACATACCACGGGCTAGGCAGGAAAAGGGGCGTCAAATCACGCCCAGCAGGGGCGATGGTCGGGCGTTGCCGCATGTCGGGCAAAAGCGTCCATGACAGATGACCTTCTTCGTCTTTGCCCCTTATAAGCGGCGAGGTGTTTTCATGATCCAGAAAGGCGCGACCCGTGCTTAAAATACGGGTTACGATAAAATCAACATAATCGCCATCGGTATCAAACGACCACGCTATATGGGGCAACTGACTCCCATAATGGTCTTTTAAAAGAAGAAAGATGCCCTTGTCTTGCTCATGATAAAGGCTGCCTTGCTGACGCATCATCGTGGCTTGTCCATAACCAACATTTTTCTTACCGCTCCACCCACCGTCGCGCAGCTTGTGCTGAGAGTAAGGTGTTACGATAAGGCTACCGCCCCCTTTTTCGTCCTGTGCAAGAATATAGATGAGGCGGCTGTCTTGAAGGGAGGCGTTGTTTTCACCTGCCTTCAGATTTTTAAGCCAGCCAAGCGTTTGCGTTGATAGCGCAGCGGCCGCGCCCTTGCGACCGGCCAAGGTAAAATCGCCGATGCGTTCGTGCTTGCGACTATCCTGCGCAATGGCTTCAAAAAGCGTCGCCGCGCCGTGCTTGCACATATAACCGACAGGGCACGAGCAATAGCTTTGGATTGTTGCGCGGCCACCCCGTTTGCCGATTTCGATATCGACGCGATAGGGCGAGTTCGCCGTGCCTTGAACAAGGGCACTGAGCCGCGCGCCTTGAGTGTCAAGCTGAACGTCTTTGACGTGGCCTTGGGTTTGATAGGTGTGACCGCGCACGCGATCACGTGCATCAAACAGCCTTGCAATATCCTGCGCATTAAAAAGCACTGTGTTTCTCTATTCCTGAAAAGGGTGAACGGCGCAGAATACAGCCCCGTTCACCTTTTTTCAAGAGAAGAGAAGTGCTTTACAAAAATCCGACCCGATCTTTGACATCGCGCAGGTGCTTTTGGGTGAGGTCATTGGCTTTGTCCGCCCCTTTGGCAAGAATCGCGTCGATTTCAGCTTGATCGGCCATCAGCTCACGCATGCGGTTTGTGATGGGAACTAGCTTAGAGATCGCCAGATCAGCCAAATCTTTCTTAAAGGTCGAAAACTGTGCCCCCGCGTGGGTTTTTAGAACCTCGGCCACTGTTGTGTCCGCCAATGAGGCATAAATGGTCACAAGGTTATTGGCCTCTGGCCTTTCCGCCATCTCCTTGGCCGTTTCCGGCAGAGGTTCAGGGTCGGTCTTCGCCTTGCGGATTTTCAGCATGATCGTGTCGGCATCGTCCGTCATGTTGATGCGCGAGTAATCGGATTCGTCCGACTTGCTCATCTTCATCTTGCCATCGCGTAGCGACATGATGCGCGTCGCCTCGCCCATGATCAACGGTTCAGGAATGGGGAAGGTGTCGCCATAGGTGTTGTTAAAGGCAATCGCGATATCGCGCGTTAGCTCAACATGCTGCTTTTGATCCTCGCCGACAGGGACGTGCGTCGCCTTATAGGCCAGAATGTCAGCCGCCATCAAAACCGGATAGCTGTAAAGGCCCAACAGTTGCTTGCCTTGATCCTTGCCCGCCTTGTCCTTGAATTGCGTCATGCGGTTCAACCAGCCAAGCGGAACCTTCGTGCCCAAAATCCATGCCAGCTCAGTATGCGCGGGCATCATGCTTTGGACGATCAGTGAGCTTTTGTTTGTGTCGATGCCCGATGCCATATAGGCACACGCGACTTCACGCGTTGCTTTGCGTAAAGCTTCAGGGTCTTGCGGTAGCGTGATCGCGTGCAAATCGACGACGCAGTAAAAACACTCATAGTCGTCTTGTAGCTTGACCCAGTTTTTCAAAGCGCCAAGATAGTTGCCAAGGTGAAGATTGCCCGTAGGCTGCATGCCAGAGAAAATGCGTTTCATTGTGGGACTCCTGATTGATGTTTGCAAAGCTAATTCGTCTGTTTTAACTTGTGTCATCCCCGCGAAGGCGGGGATCCAGCTGCGCGGCGTCTGCCGCGCCTAAGACTCATACGCCTCGCGGACGCTCGGCGCTGGATTCCCGCCTTCGCGGGAATGACAAAACGGGTAAGGACTAACGCCATCGCCCGTCTTGGCAGAAAATCGATCTTAATGAAATAATCCTAAACATCGCTCTTGCCTTTTTGTGCTGGCGCGCCTTTGAAACGCGTCAGGATCTCTCCTAGTTGCATTGCGCCCGTTATATGTAATAGCACAGCATAGAAGACGGACGAAAGCCCCATTATAAGGAGAAGCCCCCCCATTTTGCTTAAAAGAGGCGTGGAATCGAATAAAAACGCCGTCCAGCGGCAGGTTAAAAAGGTCAGGACACTCATGCCGCCTGCGCTTATGAAAAGGCGCGGTAGGCGCTTTTTCAGCGTTTCATCGGCAAGGCTCTCACCGCGCTTTTGCAGCTTTCTGTAAAGGAGGATGACGTTAAGCCACGTGGCGGCGCTTGTCGCCAATGCCATGCCAACATGCTCAAGCCAGTTCATCAGAAGAACCGCGAGGGTGACATTCGCCACCATGCACACAATGGCGATTTGAACGGGGGTCTTTGTGTCTTGGTAGGAGAAAAAGCGCGAGGCGAAAATCTTAGCCAGCAGAAAGGCGGGAATGCAAAGGCTATAGGCCGAAAGGGTCGCCGCCGTCTCAACCGTGTCTAGATGCGTAAACGCGCCATGCTCAAAGAGCGTCTGGACAATTGGCCCCGCAGCAAGGCCAAGGCCAACAGCCGAAGGAAGGCCAAGAACAAAGCTAAATTCAATCGCGCGGCTGATGGTGTGGCGGATCGCGCCGCTATCGCCGTTCGTTTCATGCTTTGACAGGATGGGCAAAAGGGTTGTGGCGACGGCCACACCAATGATGCCAAGCGGCAATTGGTTGAGCCGATCCGCATAATAGAGGTACGACACCGCGCCCGTCGGCAGCATGGAAGCCAAAATGGTGGTCAGCAGCAAATTGATCTGCGTTGCGCCTGCACCTACCGCTCCTGGGCCGATGTTCTTGAACAATTTGCGACCCGCCTCAGACAGATGCGGCCACATAAGGGGAATGTTAATCCGTGCATTACGGCAACTGATCGCAAGCCAGAGCGCCTGCGCCGCGCCAGAAATCACCATGCCCCAAGATAAAGCCTCGGCCACGTTCCAGCTAAAAAAACTGCTGAAAAGGAGGGCGGAAATCATCACGATGTTGAGCATAATGGGCGCGGCGGCTCCGGGGCCAAAACGGCCATGCGCGTTCAAAACGCCGCTTTGCAAGGCGGTAATGGAGATCAAAAGCAGATAGGGAAAAGTGATGGTGCTGTATTTCACGGCTAGCGCGAATTTAATCGGCTCATCATGAAAGCCCGGCGCGATCAAGCGGAGCGCCCATGGCATCAACAGCATGATGAGGATCGTAAAGGGAACCAGCAGCGCGATCATAAGCGCCAGAGCCTCACCTGCAAAAAGCTTGGCAGCTTCATCGCCGTGACGCTCTTTCTCTGCCGTGTAAAGCGGGACAAAGGCGGCCGAGAAAGCGCCCTCAGCAAACAGGCTGCGGAACAGGTTGGGGATACGCTGCGCAACAAAGAACGCGTCGGCCTCTGTCCCTGCCCCTAAAAACATGGCTGTCAGCGTATCACGAACAAAGCCCGCGACGCGGCTTAGCATCGTAAAACCACTGACAGTGACAAGGGCGCGGGCAAAGCTCATGAAGGCTCGTTATAAGTAAGCGTAGACAAACAACTGATAATACAGACATCCGGCCAAAGCCAGACACAAAGCAGGGGCAAAGGGAAACTCTTTCGCGCCGCTGATATGCTTCCAAAGAAGCCCCATCACCGCGCCTAAAAGGCCTGATATGACTAAAAACCAAGGGATCATGACGACGGGAAGCCACAGACCTGTGGCCGCGAAGAATTTGACGTCGCCCAAGCCTAACATCTCACGCCCGCGCCACTTGCTGTAAACGATAGCGAGTAAAAGCCCCATGCCCAAAAGGCCTGCTGACCCGACAAGCCCCATAAACAGGTCGCCTTGTCCGACAATAAGCCCCATCACGCCTAAGAAGCCGAGCGTTATATTCAGGCCATCGGGGATAATGCCAAAGGCCAAATCAATCATCGCAATGGCGGGGAGCAGTCCTAGCGCCAGACAAAGCGGGATAAGAATGGGCGACCAGCCCGCGATGGCGACGGCGATCACACCCAGCAAAAAGCCCGCCACTTCAACAACAGGTTGCATCCACTGCCCTGTTTTTTTACCGCAAGGGCAGGGGAATGTTTTGAAGGCAGGCCTTAAGAGCCACCCGAATAGAGGAAAGTATTCATGCAGTTGAAGGGGCTTTAAGCAAAAGAAGCAATGGGGTCTGCGGCTTTCTCCCGGCAATCTATCGGCTGAGCGATAGCCAAAATGCGCCGCGAGAGAAGCCGAGACGAGGCCAAGCCCGCCTCCGGCCAGCAGATTGAAAAGAATTGTAAAAAAGTTGTTTTCTTCCATTGTGAATCACCTGATTGACCATTGGCGCGAATACATATAAATCTAAAAAGAGCAAATGCCTATCAAAATGCCCGATTCTGGGACTTCCGCGATAACTGGAGAGAAAACATGAACAAGACTCGTACCTTTGCCTTCTTGTCTTCACTGCTTCTTGGTTTTTCACTTTCATTTTCGGCTCTTGCAGCGACGCCACCCGCCAAGCCGGAAAACGTCATGAAGATTCTGAAAGAGAATAAAGACCTTAGCAAATTTGCCGATCTTGTGGAAAAAGCGGGCCTTGAAAGCGAACTCACCAGCAAAGATGCGCGGCTTACCATTTTCGCGCCTAATAACGCTGCGATGGATAAGCTTTCGTCTGATGTTCTGGATCGTGCCAAAGAAACCAAGGACGGTCTTAAAAACCTTGTTCATTATCATATGATCAACGGCAGCGTCGTGTTTGCTACGAATATCAAGGGCCGCCGCGCTTCGCCTAGCTCGGCCAGCGGCGAGATGATTGGTTTTGACGGCATGGGCAAAACACTCAAGGTTGGCGAGGCGACCATTACGACTGAAGATTTAGGTTCTAATAATGGCGTTGTTCAGGTTATCAGCGCTGTGCTTGTTCCTGACTCGCTCAAAGATCCCAAGATTAAAGAAGCTCAAAAGGAAAAAGAAGAAGCTGCGATGAAGAAAGAGATGGAGGAACGCGAAAAGGAGACCGCCAAGAAAATGGAAAGTTCGGCTCCCGCTGCCGTTGCTCCTGTGAAAGGGGAAACGCCAGCTACTGCCCCTAGCGTTGCTGGATCCGCGCCCGTGGCCGCTCCTGCCCCCAAAGAGGAAAAGAAAAGTTTCCTGAAGGGCTTGTTCGGACGTTAAGTGAGGTTCTTAGTTATCAATAAAAAGCGGGGCTTATGCCCCGCTTTTTGTTTGGTCGGAGAGAGAGGATTGATCAAAAACGCTCGCTTCTCGCGTTTTTGCCCGTCAAGCGGCGCCTCGTCAGCCTCCGTTCTTTCAGAACTACGGCGTGACTGCGGCGTCCAAAACCGCCTTCGCAGTTTTGTCGAACCTCCTTCTTCGGTTCGAAATGCTAATCTTTGACCATTAAAAAAGCCCCCCTATGGGGCTTTTTTAATGGTCGGAGAGAGAGGATTCGAACCTCCGGCCCCTGCCTCCCGAAGGCAGTGCTCTACCGGGCTGAGCTACTCTCCGAACATGTACTAAAAGCTTAGGCGCGTGGTTATAGCGCTGTACGCCCTAGTGTGCAACGGTTCTTAAGCTCTATCGCGCCCGTAAAGCAAGAGCGCATGAAACCATTAACTATAATGATATGTTTCCTTATTCCTATGGTGTTGTTAAAAGCAGTCAAAGATCAACACGAGGAGCATATTCATATGGGTAAAAACAAGAAAGTCAGCCCGAAAGCGATTGCCAAGCTTAAAGAGCAAGGAGAAATTTTAGGCGCATTTGTCGACAACGCCCATGCTCTTTTAAGTAAAGTGGCGAAGACGAAGGATTTTGCCGCGCTTAAAAAAATTATCCCCATCCTAAGCCAAGCCATTAGGGCAAGCGGTCAAATGGGCGCGTTTAAAGAGCTCCCTTCTGCCCTAAACCAAAGGGGCTTCATCCATGAATCATTGGCTTTAGATAATGCGTACATCAGCACGCTCCCGCGTGACAGCGCCCTTTGGAGTGGGATTGTTTTGCGCTACGCGACGGGCGCTGTAAATCTACTGCCAAAGGGTGAAAGCCCTCTTCCTTATCTTTTTAGCATAGCCCCTTATCTTAGACGAAGTGCGTTGTTATCTCAAACAAAACCTCTCGTGGCTCAATGCTTTTTGCAGGCGGCGCGTCAGGCGACAGAAAATGGTCGCGTTTGTATGGAAGAAGTCGCGCATAGGTTATATAGGGGGGACACGAAGAGACAGAACAGAATGGCAAGAAGGTTGGCGTGCGACACGATCAAATTTGCCGCTGATAATTCTGTTGCCTATAAGGCTTATCATGTGTCCTTATCGTCTGTTGTGAACGAAAGAAAAAAACTACGTGATGCCATGAAAACAAAGGAGCAATTGGGCCTTGTTTGTTCTGGTCGCGAAAAACGCCGAGAGAATCTCTTGCTGGATATTCAGAAAAAAGCGGGCGAAGATTTGATGAGGCGCATGGCCAAGGATCCCGCCGTCCACACGGAACATCACTCTGTCCTTATCGCTGATGATGTCTCACGCGACATTCCCATCTTGCGGAAACGATTCAATCAGATGATGAATAAAATACAGCAATATGATGTCCAAGACTTAGACTGGGGTTAAACCTACGGCAACGAACGTATAGCCTGCGTCAGATAAACTGAATAAAAAAAACGGGATCCCCGCTTTGCCCTTTCGCCCGCCGCAAGAGCGGCGGGACGAGGGCGCGGGGATGACGATAGAGGGTAAAACTTAAACAAAAACCCGTCATGCCCGTGAAAACGGGCATCCCGTTTGTTTTCTTTTTACATGATCGCTTTATCGGAGTTAGGCTATAGGTTGACGGACTCTATAAAAACACACTCGGCTTGCGGCAGGTGATTTAACCAATTCGGATTTTGTTCTAAAACCCGCGTTGGATTGTAAAATCAACGACGTTCAGCAACGCCGCCTTTATCGCACCATCGGGGAAAAGCCCCAAGGAATCGTGGGCAATTGCGCCGTAATGATTGGCGCGGTCCACGCTGTCCCGCAAAGTCCCATGGCGGCGCATGATGTCAAGAGCATGGTCAAAGTCGCCGTCTCGTTGGATTTGATCCCCCATCGTGCGTTTGAAGAAAGCGCGTTCAGCCTCGCTGCCGCGATGGATCGCTAGTATGACGGGCAGGGTGATCTTGCCCTCGCGGAAATCGTCGCCTAGGGTTTTGCCCAAATCCTCTTGCGCTGCATCGTAATCCAGCACGTCGTCAATAATCTGAAACGCAATGCCAAGGTTCAGGCCAAAGGTGCGCAAGGCTTCCTTTTCCGCTGCGGGCCTTGCCGCGATCACCGCGCCAATTCGGCAGGCGGAGGCGAACAACTCGGCGGTCTTGGCGCGCACGATTTCAAGATAGGCTTGCTCACTGGTCGCACTGTCGTTCTTGGCCGTAAGTTGAAGAACCTCGCCTTCCGCAATCACGGCTGTTGCCGAAGCCAGAATCCGCAGCACGTCAATTGAGCCGTCCTCAACCATCAATTGAAAGGCGCGACTGAACAGGAAGTCGCCGACCAGAATGCTGGGCTGGTTACCAAACAGAGCGTTGGCCGAGGGCAGGCCGCGTCGCAGATCGCTGGCGTCCACAACATCATCATGCAGCAGCGTCGCGGTGTGAAGAAGCTCAACCGCTGCCGCCAGTTTACGCTGACGCTGGCCTTGATAGCCGCACAGCTTGGCCGCCGCGAGCGCCAGAACAGGCCTTAGCCGTTTTCCGCCCGCCGCAATGATATGGCTGGCCAGTTGGGGGATAAGGGGAACCTGACTTTCCATGCGCTGCACGATAATCTGATTTGTCGCGGCCAAATCATCGGCAACCAGCGCCGTCAAATCGGCCAGCGCATCACGGCGCGGCTCGTGGGGCGTTTTAAGAGGAATAATGGTAGCCATAAGGAACCCTGTTGTCGTAGCGTGGCCAAAGAAAAACGGTCAGGAAAAGACTATCAGCGAATGATGGATACGACAACAGACAAGCTCCTTAACAGTCGCATAACGGTGCAGCAGCCTGCGAGCGGCTATCGCATTGCCGTGGATACACTGCTGCTCGCCAGCGCCGTTCCGGTGCAGGCAGGGCAGGGCGAGAAGGTGCTAGAGCTTGGCTGCGGTGTTGGCGGCGCTATGCTGGCTTTGGCGGCTAGGGTTGGCGATGTTTCCATTACGGGGCTGGAGCTGCAAGAGCCAATGGCCGCGTTGTGCGCCTCGAACATAGCGCTTAATGGCTTTGAAGATCGACTTAAGGTCGAGCACGGCGACGTTGCTGCGCCCGCGCATGAAGGCGCCGGACAATTTGATCACGTCATGATGAATCCGCCTTTTCACCACGGCAAGACCCACAGCGCCTCGGCCAATCCGTCCAAAAGGATGGCCAACACGGAAAGCGAGGAGGCGGATTTGTCTGTGTGGCTGATGCGTGCGGCGCAGGCCTTAAAGCAAGGCGGGTGCATGACCATGATCCACCGTGCCGACAGACAGGACGAGATTATCATGCTGGCCAGCACGTCCTTTTCCACAATTATCATCAAGCCCATCTGGTCAAAAAAAGAGGGCGGAACGTGCAAACGCATCATCATCTGTGCTCTAAAAGGGGAGGGGAAGGACGGAACCTCCGTGACAATTGCGCAACCCTTCATCCTCTATGGCAACGACGGACTCTACACCTCTGATGCTAATGGGATATTGCGCGAATCGGGTGGGATGCAGGTTAAGGCAGAAAATCGATGATTTAACGCTCTAGCCCGTGTATAAGCTCGTTGTACGTCGTTCTGGTTACCAATATAGGATCTTACTCTCTATGGACAAAATTCTTATTCTCGATTTCGGATCGCAAGTCACGCAGCTGATTGCGCGGCGCGTGCGCGAAGCGGGGGCGTACTGCGAGATTCACCCCTTTAACCGGACGGATGAGCAGATCAAGGCCTTTGCGCCCAAGGGGATTATCCTCTCCGGCTCGCCCGCCTCGACCACGGAAGACGGCAGCCCGCGCGCGCCTCAAGCCGTGTGGGATTTGGGCGTTCCCGTTCTGGCCATCTGCTATGGCCAGCAAACGCTTTGCATGCAGCTGGGCGGCCTTGTGGAAAGCGGCCATACCCGCGAGTTTGGCAAAGCGGAATTGCAAATCACCGAAAGCTGCGCGTTGTTTGAGGGGCTGTGGCCCACCGGCTCAACGCAGCAAGTCTGGATGAGCCACGGCGACCGCGTGACCAAGATCCCCGAAGGCTTCAAGGTTGTGGCAACCAGCACAGGCGCACCGTTCGCCTTCATTGCGAATGACGAGCGCAAGATTTACGCAACGCAATTCCATCCTGAAGTCGTTCATACGCTGGACGGTGCGAAGCTTTTGGGCACCTTTGTGCATAAAATATGTGGAATCGGTGCGGATTGGAGCATGAAGGCCTTTCGCGAGACGGAAATCGCCAAAATCCGCGCTCAAGTCGGCACTGGCAAGGTTATTTGCGGTCTTTCGGGCGGCGTGGACAGCTCCGTCGCGGCGGTGTTGATTCACGAGGCGATTGGTGAGCAGCTGACCTGCATCTTTGTCGATACGGGCCTGATGCGCGAAGGCGAGGGCGAGGAAGTCGTCACGCTGTTCCGGAAACATTACAACATCCCGCTTGTCCATGTACAGGCACAGGATATGTTTTTAAAGGCTTTGGCGGGCGTCAGCGATCCGGAGACCAAGCGCAAGACCATCGGCAAATTATTTATCGATGTGTTCGAGGCCGAGGCGCGCAAGATCGGCGGCGCAGGTTTCCTAGCACAGGGGACTTTGTATCCCGATGTGATCGAAAGCGTGTCCTTTACGGGCGGGCCGAGCGTCACGATCAAGTCGCATCACAATGTCGGCGGCCTGCCAGAGCGCATGAACATGAAGCTGGTTGAACCTTTGCGCGAACTCTTCAAGGATGAGGTGAGGAAACTTGGCAAAGAGCTTGGTTTACCTGAAACTTTTGTCTCTCGGCATCCTTTTCCGGGGCCGGGTCTCGCAATTCGTGTCTTAAGCGATATAACCGAGGAAAAACTGGCTATTTTGCGCAAAGCAGACGTGGTTTACCTCGATGAGATCCGAAAAGCGGGTCTTTATGACGAAATTTGGCAGGCTTTTGCCGTTTTGTTGCCCGTTCGCACCGTGGGCGTCATGGGTGATGGCCGTTCGTACGATTATGTGCTAGGTTTACGCGCTGTCACGTCCGTTGACGGGATGACGGCAGAGTCCTACGCTTTCGATCATGCGTTTCTGGCCAAGGTGGCGACTCGTATCATCAATGAGGTGCGCGGCGTCAATCGCGTCGTCTATGACGTGACCAGCAAACCGCCCGGCACAATTGAATGGGAATAAGATGAAGCATTCAGGATTCAGGATTCGGCATTCAGGGAAAATCCTGCTTGTCCTGATAGCGTGTTTTCTTCCCCAAGCCGCTGCTCATGCCGCGAACCACTGCTATGCGCCGGAAGAGTTAAAGGCGGAGCAGCTCTTGCGCCTGCATTCCGAGCTTATGGTCATCACGGTAACGTGCAAACAGGGATCAACAGGCCGTGATTTGGTTCGACCTTATGTAGGTTTCACAAAACGTCACACCAAGGCTATCCAAGAGGCGGAAGCGACCCTTATCAACTATTATGCGAAAGCCTTTGGGGGCGATGGAATCCCTAAGCTGGATAAGCTTCGCACCAAGCTGGCCAATGAGTTTGGGCAAACAATCGCTGACGAATCAGCTCCTGCCTTTTGCGCCCGCGCCCGCGACAAGGTGTTGAAAATGTATGACGACCTCTCGCCAACGATTCTTGAGGACAACATACGATTATATCGTAGCTCTTTGAGCTATGTGCCTCAGTGCGCCCATAATGAGATTCAGACCGCCTCTGCGGATACTGAAATCGGAGACGAATCCCCCAGAAAGAAAGAGAAACGGGCCGAAAAGGCCACGAACAAAGAAAACCGTTAATTCTTCTTGACCGATGGCTCGTAATCGGCCAAAAACCACACCAAATCATGTCGCATGAAGTGTGTAGGTTATGCCCAGTTTAAAAGACCTCAAAAACCGTATCGCCAGCGTGAAGTCCACGCGCAAAATCACGTCCGCTATGAAGATGGTGGCGGCCAGCAAGCTGCGCCGTGCTCAGGACCAAGCGGAATCGTCGCGGCCTTACGCCAAGTTTATTTTGCGCATGACGCAGGACTTGGCGCGGACGATTGAAATCAGCCCCGAATCGTCCCCTCTTTTGGTTGGACGTGAAAAACAACAAACCGTGTTGCTTGTCGTTCTCACTTCGGATCGCGGCTTGTGCGGCGCTTTTAACGGCTCCATCATTCGCGAGGCGCGCCGCCGCATTGTGGCGCTAGAGAAAGAGGGCAAAACCGTTCGTTTGATTTGCGTCGGGCGTAGGGCTTACAACCTTTTGCACCGTGAGCATGAGGCCAAGATTTTGCACAAAGTCGAAAGCGCCGCGAAGAAGCAGATTGATCTTGCGGATGCCCAAGAATTAAGTGATCGCCTGATCGCGTTGTTTGAAGAGGGCGCGTTTGATGTCGCCCACATCATTTTCAACCGCTTTAAATCTGCTATCTCACAAATTGTGTCGGTAGAACAGCTGATCCCGTTCGGCGTACCTGAGGCCAATGACAACGATGCCGAGGGTCGTTTAGCCTGCGAGATTTTTGAGCCAGAGCAGAATACCTTGATGGCCGCGCTCTTGCGCCGCAATCTGACCGCGCAGCTCTTCGCCGATTTGATGGAAAGCTCGGCGGGCGAGCAGGGCGCACGTATGACAGCCATGGATAACGCGACCCGCAACGCGGGCGATATGATCGACCGCTTGACTCTCAACTATAACCGCTCACGCCAAGCCTATATCACCAAGGAGCTGATCGAAATCATCTCTGGCGCGGAGGCTGTGTAAGAATGTTTACGTCAGCAAAACTGTCCCGTGACGAATTGATCGGTATGTATGAAATTGCCGAAGGTACTATTTGTGTTCATCTACAGGAGTTGGAACGGGCAGAAAAACAAGGTCTGATGTCTTTCCCAACAAACGCTGTCACGATTGATCAGACAGATTGTGACAAGGTGTTTGAGGCTGAATGCAGAGTGCAACGTGTCCTTACGCAGCATGCTACGGTTCTTGGAAGCTCATGTTTTGTCTTTAAAGACTTGCTGCTTGATGGAGGGAAACCAAGAGAACAACAGGATTTTCCGTTTAATGCTTATCAAAACACAGAGTGGTTGGGCGACTTGTTGTCCATAACACCGAAGGTAGAAGATTTGGCGGTTAGATGGGGATTCCATAAAGAGTTGGCCGCCATCAAAGGGGCGCGGATAGGACTGGAAGAAATGTTGGATGCCTGCCGACCTTTGCAAGTTGAGGAGCGGGGTATCCCAAAACTAGAAACGCTTAGAGCCGCTTAATTTTTTTGAGAACACACTGAGAGAAACAGGGGAAACAAACGATGACGACCAAACCAACCACCAGCGAAGGCCACATCACTCAAGTCATGGGTGCCGTCGTTGACGTGCAATTTGATGGCGTTCTTCCGTCGATTTTGAACGCTTTGACCACCAAGATTGAAGAGCGCACGCTCGTTTTGGAAGTGGCTCAACATTTGGGTGAAAACACTGTTCGCGCCATCGCCATGGACACGACGGACGGCATGGTGCGTGGCCAGAAAGTTGTCGATTTAGGTTGCCCGATCATGATGCCTGTTGGCCCCGAAACGCTGGGTCGCATCTTGAACGTCATCGGCGAGCCGGTTGATGAGCGTGGCCCCATCGTCACCAAGCAAAAGCTTCCCATTCACCGCGATGCGCCCGAGTTCACCGAGCAATCGACGGAAAAGCAAGTTCTGGTCACGGGCATTAAGGTCGTTGATCTTCTCGCGCCTTACTCACGCGGCGGTAAAATCGGTTTGTTCGGCGGCGCTGGCGTCGGCAAGACCGTTCTGATTCAAGAGCTGATCAACAACGTCGCCAAGGCGCACGGTGGCTATTCCGTGTTTGCGGGCGTGGGTGAGCGTACCCGCGAAGGCAACGATCTGTATCACGAAATGATCGATTCCGGCATCGTCAAGACCGACGGGCCCGGATCGAAAGTGGCGCTGGTCTACGGCCAGATGAACGAACCCCCGGGTGCGCGCGCTCGTGTGGCTTTGTCCGGTTTGACCTTGGCCGAGTATTTCCGCGATGAAGAAGGCCAAGACGTTCTGTTCTTCGTGGATAACATCTTCCGCTTTACGCAGGCGGGTTCGGAAGTGTCGGCCTTGCTGGGCCGCATTCCTTCGGCGGTGGGTTATCAACCGACCCTCGCCACGGACATGGGCGCATTGCAAGAGCGCATCACGACGACGAACAAAGGCTCCATCACTTCGGTGCAAGCCATTTACGTTCCGGCGGACGATCTTACCGATCCGGCTCCGGCGACGTCGTTTGCCCACTTGGACGCCACCACGGTTCTTTCGCGTCAGATTGCCGAGCTTGGCATTTATCCCGCCGTTGATCCTTTGGATTCGACCAGTCGTATTCTTGATCCGTTGGTTGTGGGTGAGGAACACTACAACACCGCCCGCGCTGTGCAGAAGATTTTGCAGACCTACAAGTCCTTGCAAGACATCATTGCCATCTTGGGCATGGATGAACTCTCCGAAGAAGATCGCTTGGTCGTCGCGCGTGCACGCAAGATTCAGCGCTTCCTCTCGCAGCCGTTCCATGTTGCCGAAGTGTTTACGGGCAGCCCAGGTGTGTTCGTCAAGCTTGAGGACACGATCAAGGGCTTTAAGGGCATCGTGGATGGTCAGTATGACCATCTGCCTGAATCGGCCTTCTACATGGTCGGAACGATTGAAGAAGCCGTCGCCAAGGCCGAGAAAATGGCCAAGGCAGCAGCATAAAGGCGGGTATCATCATGGCTAACCAACTGCAATTCGAATTGGCCTCACCGCAAAAGCTGGCGTGCAGCAAGCCTGTCGTGATGGTGACGGTTCCGGGCGGCGAGGGCGACTTTGGCGTCATGCTTGGACATGCGCCTATGGCCACGACTGTGGCGATGGGCGTTGTTGAAGCCTATGAGCATGACCAAACGACTGTGACAGAGCGCTGGTTCGTTGCAGGCGGCTTTTGTGAGGTTGTGGGCGACCGCTGCACCGTGATGGCCGATCAAGTCATCGCGATAAAAGATTTGAAGAAAGATATTCTTGAAGAGGAAATCGCCAGCTTAGCCAAAGAAGCCGCCAACGATTCTGACGCGGCACAGAAAATGGCCATCGCTCAAGCGAAGTTGCAGGTGATTGGCTAGAGCCGAACCGTTTAGTTTCCTCATTTCCCCCACCGTCATCGCGAGGGGGCGTCTTGTCCGGCGTAGCTGCGAAGCAGCGAAGACGGAAGCCCCCGTGGCGATCCATCTCCTGAATTTAGCGAAGAGCAATTCTAGTGGAAGGTTGAGGAGATGGATTGCCGCGCTCCCGTTGGTCGCTCGCAATGACGTGGGATATCATGAGAACCATCCAGAATAGCTATAGTCCTTTTTTCTGGTCAATTAGCTCTGTTTTTTGCCCCCGAAAAGTCGGCCATCGACATGCTTTGTTATCAAATACTTAGCGCAAAAACATTCGCCACGGTCGAGCAGAGCGTGGAATAGTGCCACTCAGTATCCTTCCGCTCAAAGTTAACGTCGTAAGTCTTTGATATACAACGAAACTGACTCGAATTTGGGTCTATGCTAACCAATTGATTCTAAAGGGCTTTGTCAACTTCGCCCGATTTTGGATTGCCAAAAGCAAAAAATCAGGAGTCAGGGGGTGAGGTTCAGAGTTGGTCTCTCCTCTTTCGTCATCCCCGACCCCTCTGCGCCCTTCGGGCTTCGCGGGGCAGGCAAAGCGACGCAGCAGCGGAGCGGAGATACAGGATACATCTTCTGAAATGACCAAGAGCGACTCAGGTAGAAATTTCAGGTGATGGATCCCGCCTTCCGGCGGGATGACGGGAGGGGGGCTGGCATCCCTTTTTTTTGAATCATTTTATCTGACGTAGGTTATAATGGGTTACGCAAGAGGTCTATTTCACAAGATCGCTAATCTCTCTAAAATTTTCAATTTTCAAATTGACTTCCATTTTCATTCATTCTATGCCACGGCAGCGTTGCACACCGCGTTCAAGGTGGGCCTCGTCGTGAATCCTTCTTAACGTATGCAATGAAGGTATTCGCTTCGCAAAACCAACTTGCTCGTCTACATAACGATGGATCCTTTCATGTCTTTGACAATGGCTCAGCTGGCGGTACTTTTAACCCTCATGTCTTCGGTTGCGGCGCTCGTTTTCGCGAGACAGCCCCGTTTTATGATCAGCTTGTCGTTCTTCTTGCTTGGCCTATCCGGCCTTGTAGCCGTTGCAGCGGGCGGCATGGCCTTGCTAGGCAATCAGGTTGAGCAAACCATTCTCCCCATCGGCCTTCCTTGGCTGCATGTTTGCCTTCATATCGATGCTCTTGCGGCTTTCTTTCTCTTCATTGTCGGGTTCGTCACTTTCGTCGCATCCTGCTATGGACCATCCTATATAAGTCGTCACGCCGATGATGGCGTGCATGCTGTTGGCACGCTAACCTTTTTCACGGGTCTTTTTGTCGGCGGTATGTACCTTGTGCTTTTGGCGGCGGACGCTTTTTCCTTTATGATTGCTTGGGAATTGATGTCGGTCGCAAGCTATTTTCTTGTGGCCTATCAGCATGACAGAGCGGAAAATCGCAGCGCCGCCTTTATCTATCTTCTTATGGCCGTTGTTGGTGGGGCGTTTATCCTTCTTTCCTATGGCGTCCTAGCTGGCTTTAGCGATGGGTTTAGCTTTGCTTCTATGGCAAAAGCGAACCTTACCCCCGCATGGGCCACCATCGCCTTTTCGCTCGCCTTTGTCGGGTTTGGGCTTAAAGCCGGTATCGTTCCGTTGCATGTTTGGTTGCCTCAGGCGCATCCTGTCGCACCTTCCCACATCTCAGCCTTGATGTCTGGCGTCATGCTTAAAGTCGCCGTCTATGGTTTTATCCGTTTTGTCTTTGACCTATTAGGGGGCATCCACTGGCAGTGGGGTGTTCTGGTTCTTCTGGTCGGCGCGATTTCGGCTCTTATGGGCGTTTTGTATGCCCTTATGCAGCACGATCTTAAACGCCTTCTCGCCTACCACAGCGTCGAAAACATCGGGATCATCTATATCGGCCTTGGCCTCTCCATGATTTTCACGGCAACCAACCATAAGGAAGTTGCCGCTATTGCCTTGGTCGCCGCTCTTTATCACTGTCTCAATCACGCCTTGTTCAAGAGCTTGCTCTTTTTGGGGGCGGGCGCGGTTTTAGAACAAAGCGGCCAACACAATATGGAGCATATGGGCGGTCTCATCAAAAAGATGCCCGTCACAGCGGCTTGCTTTTTGGTCGGATGCGTCAGTATTTGCGCCCTTCCTCCCTTTAACGGCTTTGTCTCAGAATGGCTGATTTACCAAGCCGCTTTGCAAGGCACGGTTTTAAAGAGTGGCATTTTGGGAACGGCTCTTCCCATCACGTCCGCCATGCTGGCGTTGACAGGGGCTTTGGCTATTGCCTGCTTTGTCAAGGTCTACGGGGTCGTTTTCTTAGGGCTTCCCCGCACCGAGAAAATCCATGAAGCGCATGAAGTTCCTCGCGGCATGCAATTTTCCCAAATCATCCTGTCCATCAGCTGCTTGGTTTTTGGTATCTTCCCAACATGGACAGCAAACGTCCTTAACGTCATCCCGCAAAAACTTCTGGGCACAGGGTTTGCGGGAGCCAATGGCGACAGCTGGTTGTGGTTGACCCCCATCAGCAAAGAGACAGCCTCGTATGGTGCGCTTCCTGTCCTGATCGGTCTTTTGATCAGCTGGGTCGTCGTTTACTTCTTCCTTCACCCGCCCACACGCGACAACAGCATCCGTATTGCTCCGGCATGGGATTGCGGGTTTGGGCCTTTGAACGCACGCATGCAATACACAGCCACGTCCTTTGCCATGCCCATTCGTCGGATTTTCTCCTTCGCTTGGCATGTTTCGGAGAAAGTCGAGCCCGCGCATATGGGCAAGGGGCCTCACTATTTCCTTCATGTTAGTGACTGGGTTTGGATGTACGCGTATGCGCCTATTGGCAAAATTATCCATAAGGTTGCCGAAAGAACGGCGCGCATTCAAGGGGGCGATCTTCGTATTTACCTCTGCTATTCCTTCTTTACCTTACTCTTTTTGCTCTGGGTGATCGTATGACGGGCTGGATCTTTGCGCTTGTTCAAACGCTTTGCGTTGTCCTTTTTGCTCCCTTTTTGGCCGGTTGGGTCAAATGGGTAAAATGTAAGTTGCAGAACAGGCAGGGGCCTGCTCCATGGCAACCCTATCGTGATCTGCTGCGCCTTTCCAGAAAGCAGGTTGTGCTGGCGGATGTGGCTTCGCCCATTTTCCGTGCTGCGCCTTATATTGTTTTCGGCGCCACTGTCGTCGCCGCCTCTGTTTTGCCCATCGTCTCGACGCAGCTGCCCACAGCGGCTTTGGCGGATGTTATCGTTTTGGTTGGGATTTTCGCTCTTACGCGCTTCTTCCTCGCCTTGGCGGGCATGGATGTCGGCACGTCCTTTGGCGGTATGGGTTCTTCGCGTGAGGTGACTCTATCCTCTCTTGCCGAGCCTGCGCTTTTGATGACCTTCTTCACGTTGGCGATGAACGTATCCAGCACCAACCTGTCCTCTGCCGTGTCCCATCTTGCTCAGGCTAACTTTACCTTAGCGCCGTCGCTCATCTTTTCTTTTATGGCGCTGCTTCTTGTCGCCGTGGCAGAAACAGGGCGCATTCCTATTGATAATCCTGCCACGCATCTTGAGCTTACCATGATTCATGAAGCCATGATTCTGGAGTACAGTGGCCGCCACCTCCTTTTGATGGAGTGGGCTTCCATGCTCAAGCTCACGCTCTATTCGATTTTGATCGTCAACCTGATCGTTCCATGGGGCGTGGCAATGACGATGGAGCCGAAGGATGTTGCGTTTGCCGCTATCACCGTGTTGGGCAAGTTAATGGCGCTTGGCATTTTGCTGGCGGTTTCAGAAACGTCTCAAGCCAAAATGCGTTTGTTCCGCGCCCCCCAATATCTTGGCATGGCCTTTATTCTGTCCCTTCTTGGGATGATGAGCCATATTATCCTAGAGGTTCGATAACATGCTTATAGCTTCTCTCTCGATGCCTGAACAGGTAACGCTGACGCTGTCAGCGCTGATCTTGCTTTCCTCTTTTCTTCTGCTGGCTCAGGTGCGTGTCGACAGCTTGATCAACACCTTTGCGCTGCAAGGCCTGCTGTTGTTTTCCGCAACGCTTGCCATTGCGTTTATATCAGGGAAGTATGACCTCCTGATCTCGGCGGCTCTGACCCTTGGCCTCAAGGTTATTTTTATCCCCTCGCTGTTACGCAGACTTATTATTCGGTTGGATATCCATCGCGAGATTGAGGTTCTCGTTAAGCCTTCCTTGGTCATGCTTTTTGGCGGGGGTCTTGTTCTTTTCAGCTATTATGTCTCGCTGCCCATTACCGAGTTGTCTCTGTTGTCCACGCGAAACACGATTGCCATTTCCTTGGCCGTTGTTCTGATCGGCATGCTGATGATCATCTCTAGGCGCAAGGCCATCTCGCAAGTTATCGGCTTTATGTCGATGGAAAACGGCCTTTTCTTTGCCGCTGTCGTTTCCACGTTCGGTATGCCCATGGTCGTCGAGCTTGGGATTGCCTTTGACGTGCTGGTAGCCGTTATTCTGTTTGGCGTCTTCTTCTTCCACATTCGTGCCGAAATCGGCAGCCTAGATACGGACCGCCTAAATCGTTTGAATGAGGTCGATAAATGATTGCTCTTTACTTTACCCTTTTGTTTCCTTTTTCAGGCGCACTTCTCTTGGGATTAATAGGCCATTGGAAGTCGGCCAAATATGTGAACATGACCATCTGCTGGGGGACGCTTATCGCCGCCTTCTTGTTGGCCCTAGATGTTTTTGAAAAAGGCCCCATCTTGTCCTCTGGCAAGCTCTTTTATATCGATGCCTTCAACGTCTATCTTATCTTGCTCAATGCCTTTGTCGGCCTGACAACCTCTATTTTTTCTGGCCCCTACATGAGCCATGAAAGGGATATTGGACGCGTTGGTGATAAGCGGATGAGGCTCTATCACTCGATGTTTCAAGGCTTCCTTTTCACGATGCTAGCCGCGCTATCGACCAATAACCTTGGCATCCTTTGGGTGTCTATCGAGGCCGCCACCTTGACGACTGTCCTGTTGGTTAGCCTTTACCGCACCCATGAATCGATTGAGGCGGGCTGGAAGTACTTTATCATTTGCGGCGTCGGCATTTCGCAAGCCTTGTTCGGCACGATCCTCGTCTATTTCGCTTCGGCAAAGGTTATTCCGGGGCATGAAGACGGCCTGCTCTGGACAGTATTGCAAACCTACGCCGCTCATATGGACAAAGGCGTGATGGCCTTGGCTTTTGTTTTCCTCCTTGTCGGTTACGGAACAAAGGTTGGTTTGGTTCCTTTGCACAATTGGCTTCCTGACGCGCATTCCGAAGGCCCGACTCCTATGTCGGCCATTCTCTCCGGCCTTCTTCTGAACGTTGCTCTATACGCGCTTGTTCGCTTTAAAATGCTGGCGGATCCGTCCCTCGGCAACCATCTGGCGGGTAATTTGATGATGGGCTTTGGCATGCTGTCGTTCTCTGTCGCAGGCATTCTGCTTCATCGCCAATACGACATCAAACGGATGTTCAGCTATTCCTCGATTGAGCATATGGGACTAATGACCTTTGCCTTTGGTATTGGCGGACCCTTGGCCACGTTTGGGGCGCTTTTGCATATGATCGTTCACTCCCTGACGAAATCGGCTATTTTCGTCACGGTAGGGCACGCCTCTCAAATTGCGGGCACGCAGGTGATCAGCAAAATACGCGGCCTTGTTCGCTCTAACCCTGCTGTGGGGTGGAGTCTTTTGCTGGGAACCTGCGCTATTGCGGGCTTCCCACCCTTCGGCGTCTTTACCAGCGAGTTTCTTCTCTTTACGGCCACGATCAAAAGTTATCCATGGCTTGTCTTGCCGCTTCTTGTTGGCTTGGCGGTCGCTTTTGCCGGACTGTTTCGGAACATTCAGCCCATGGTCTTTGGCGAGCCGCCAGAGAACCAGCGCAAAGTGCCCGTTAATATGTGGCCTGTATTCATTCATCTGGCCTTGGTGCTGTGGCTCGGTCTTGCTATTCCGACCGTCTTGGCTCAATGGCTTAATCAAGCAACCATCATGATCGTTGGACAGGGCGTGCTATGACAAAATCAGTACATAAAGGGCAACTTGAATCCCCCGTTGTGGCTTCCCTTCCGACATTGCTGAACGAAGCAGGCATTCCGACGACAGAAATGCCCGCCGTCAAGGGCGCTGCCCGCGCGCTGTCCATCGACTCCCGTTTCTGGGCCAAAGCCGCTTCCGTTATGGCTGAAAACTATGTGCGTTGGTCAGCCGTATGGGGTGAGCATGACTCTCCCAACATTTTGATCAAGGCCGTTTTCGCCGCTCGTGATGGGCATGTCTTGCTTTGCACAAGCGTTCAAGAAACAGGCGGCGTGCTTCCGTCTCAAACACCATTCTTTCCGGCTGCCAATCGGCCAGAACGCACACTTCAGGATATGTTCGGTATTCGTTTTTCCGATCATCCCGATCAGCGGCGCTGGCTGCGCCATTTGGCGTGGGGCGAAGATCAGTTTCCTCTCCGCAAGGAGTTTCCGCTGGCGGGAACACCGCAACAGGAAACGCCGCCTGATTGCCAATACGCGTTTATTCCGGCTGAAGGGGAGGGGCTCTATGAAATTCCTGTTGGCCCCGTCCATGCTGGCATTATCGAGCCTGGGCATTTCCGCTTTTCGGCAATGGGCGAGGATATCCTCAACTTGGAACAGCATCTAGGCTATGTCCACAAAGGCATAGAAAAATGCGCCGAAGGCCGTGATGTGCAGGGGCTTCTTCGCCTTGCTGCGCGCGTCTCTGGAGACAGCACCGTCACCCATTCATGGGCCGCCTGTCAGGCTTGCGAAAATGCTGTTGGCCTTAAAGTTCCCGACCGCGCCCTTGTCATCCGCGCCATCCTTTCTGAAAGAGAGCGCATTGCCAATCATCTGGGTGACATTGGCGCTTGCTGTAATGATGTTGGCTTTGCCTTTGCTCTCGTGCAATTTGGCCGCCTGCGTGAGCTTTGGCAGCGTGATAACGCAACCGTTTTCGGTCATCGCTTTATGATGGATGTTGTAACGGCGGGCGGCGTAACCCGTGACATCTCGCCAGAGCACGTTGCCTTGCTGCAAAAATCCATCGTTCAGTTACGCAAAGAACTGAAAGAGCTTATCCCCATGCTGTGCGAATATCCTTCGTTGCAAGACCGCTTCCGCACGACGGGTATCCTATCGCCCCATGTTGCAAGAACCATTGGCGCTCTGGGCTATGTGGCTCGTGCCAGCGATGAGTGTTGGGACATGCGTCGCGATGCCCCCTATGCTCCGTATCAAAATGTTACAGTCGCCGTGCCTAACTGTAAAGAGGGCGATACGGCAGGACGCGTGCGCGTGCGTGGCGAGGAGCTTTTCATTTCTCTCGATCTGTTGGATAGCTTCCTATCAAACATGCCGTCAGGCAAAATCAGCGCGGACTTCCACGCCCCCCAAACAGACTGCTTCGGCGTAGGCTTGGTTGAAGGGTGGAGGGGCGAAACCATCGCCTACGTTCACTTGGATAGCAACGGAACCGTGGCTCGTTATTTCCCGCGCGATGCAAGCTGGCTCAACTGGCCTGCTCTTGAGGCCCTGATTGGAGGTGTGATCGTTCCCGATTTCCCTCTTTGTAACAAATCCGTCAACGGCTCGTACTCAGGCCATGATGTTTAAGACAGGGTCGTTTCACCTTTTCGCAGTTTAACTCTTAGCTCATCGGATTGCTTCCATGTTTCACGTTCTTTTCAAAAGCTTCAAAACGGGCTGTTTAACAGAAAAACTGCCCCCCCGTGATGAGTCTCTCGATCAAGTCGGTGAGGCTTGCCGCGAAGAGATTGCGCGTCTCTTCGGCAAAAGCATGGCCGTTCGCATGGTTGATGCGGGATCCTGCAATGGATGCGAGCTTGAAATGCACGCGGTCAACAACGGTTTTTACGATATTGAGCGTTTTGGTATTCACTTCGTCGCCTCCCCCCGTCATGCCGATCTTTTGTTGGTAACGGGGCCTGTGTCGCGTCACATGCAAGCTGCGCTGAAACGCACCTATGACGCAACCCCTTCGCCCAAGGTCGTAATCGCGATGGGGGATTGCGCCGCATGCGGCGGCGAGTTTGGCGTGTCCTATGCTAGTTGTGGGGCTGTCTCGAACGTCATCCCCGTGGATGCCGTTATTCGCGGCTGTCCTCCGACCCCTCTACAACTCCTTCAGGGAATTTTGGAAGTTCTTAAGGCTCGTTGATAGCTTTTTGAGTCGGCTTTTCAGAATCCCACCCCGGTGGACACCTCTTGTTGCATAAAGGCAAAAAAAGGGGGGGGCAAAAAATTCGTTTACACTTATTTTACTTGTAATCGAATAAGGTTTGAATACTAATCATTAACCATGATTTCTTCCTCCGTTTTCGTCGTGGATGCCTGTAATCTTGTGGTTTTCCTGAATGAATCCAGCCCCCTTGATTCTGTTTAATGTGTCAAATCCTTGTCTCACTTCTTAAGCTTTTGCAGGAGTTCCCAATGAAAAGAGTTTTCCTTACACGCGTTCTTGTTTGTGCTGGTTTCTTTGCCCTTGTTTGTGGCATGGCGGCTCCAGCACAAGCTGTTGATCAAGCGGATTTGATGGTTGCGCTTAAAACCACACCGCTTCTAACGAATAAACTATCGGGCAGTGCCGTTATGGCGGTTGTGTTTGATCCCGCTGATGCAGCATCAAAAGCAGAGGCTGATTCGCTTAAAGCACTTCTCGATGCAGGGATCGACGCACCAGGTGGTGTTAAAATCACGGGGATGATGGTTCCTGTCGCCGAGGTTGGCAGTAAGCTTTCTTCCGCCAAGCTGGCCTTCATTACAAAGGGGGCTTGTACGGCTCCAGTGAGCACAGCGGCAAACGCGGCGGGTGTGTTGTCGATGTCAACCGATCTTGACTGCGTAAAAGGCAATAAGTGCATTCTAGGTATCGTCACGAAGCCAAGCGTTGAAATCTACTACAGCAAAACGGCAGCCGATGCAGCCAAAGTTGGCTTTGCGCAGGCGTTCACCATGCTCGTCAAACAAATCTAATATCTTTATCTGACAACGATCCAGAAAATACCCAAAGGAGTTACACTATGAAAAAATCATCTCTTTTCCTCTGCTCCATGTGCGCTTTTGCTGTAGCCATGTCATGCGGGACCTCAAGTCGTGCGAACGCTATGGACTATGGTTCATTAGAGGCGTTGTTCGGTGAACCGGTTACCACAAACGCCACGGGCACACCCCAACGCGCTAGTGAAGTTGCAGCGAACATGACCATCATTACGGCCGATCAAATCCGTCAATCGGGAAACCGCAGCATTCCTGAAATTATTGGTCAATATGTTACTGGTGTCGATGTTTTAAGAACCTCTTTAGGTGATTATGATGTTGGCGTTCGTGGACATCAGATGGTTTTCCAATCACGCCTTCTCGTTCTCGTTGATGGCCGTCAGGTTTTTATTGATGACTATTCCCGCACGGTCTGGAACAATCTCCCCGTCAACATTGACGATGTGCGTCAAATTGAGGTTGTGAAGGGGCCCGCTTCGGCTCTCTTTGGCTCAAACGCCGCCAGTGGTGTTGTCAACATCATCACCTATAGCCCCGTCAGCGATAAAAACAACGTTGCGGCTGTAAGCTTGGGGACGCAGAATTCGCTAACAGGCGATGCAACGGTTACCAAGAATGGGACGTGGGGTGGCACTAAATTCTCGGCGGGTGGGTTAAGCGCCGATGAGTTTAAGACCGGCCATGCGGCAAACGACTCTTCCATCATTTATTCGCCAGAACGTCGTTTTGCCTCCAACAGCTCTGTGTTTAATTTAACGCCTGATCTGACAGCCAACATGGAAGTGACGGCATCGGAGAGTAAGCAGAATGTGGCTTTGTCTGCTTTCAACTCCGTAGGTGCGGAGGATACGGCGACGTATTCGGCGCGTGGTGGGTTCAATTGGCAGACAGATTACGGCATGATCACGTCCGACACCTACTTCAATCACGCCTATGACACCATCTACTCATCGATATCGACCACCATTCCTTTTGGTCTGACAACCGACTTAGTTGTTAGCAGCTTGAACGACCAGTTCAAGGTTGGCTCTGATCACACGTTCCGTACTGGCCTTGAATATCGTCATAAAGACTTTAGGCTGACAGCCTACCAGATCGCACCCGGATCGCCCGCGTATCATGAGGACAACTATGCGGCAAGCGGAACATGGTTATGGCAGATCGCTAACAACTTATCGCTGACCAATGCGGTTCGGTTTGACCATCTGGACATGAACATGACGGGACAAATCCCGACTGTGACTATGTTCTCGGACTCTGACTATAGCCATGCCATCAATACATGGAGTGCGAATTCCGCTCTGGCTTATAAGATGACGGATCTTGATACCTTCCGTTTGTCCTATGGGCGTGGCGTGCAAATGCCCAGCTTGCTGCAAAGCGGCTCTAACTTCCATACTTTGAACGGGGCCACCCCTGTTTCTCTGGAAGGGAGCGGGGATCTTAAACCAACGATTACGCAAAGCTATGAGGTTGCCTATGATCGTAAGATTGCCCCCATCTACTCGACAGCAAAACTGGCGACCTTCTATGTTATGTCGCAGGATGTAGCCTCTTTCGTCAACAACGGCATGCAAAATGTCAACGGTTCTGTGGTTGATTTAATCAAGGCCGAAAACATTGGCGAGAGTCAGTCTTACGGTGGCGAAATTGCTTTAACGGGTAATCACAACGGGTTCCGTTGGGATGCCAGCTATAGCTTAGCTAAGGTGATCGATTCAGCCAGTGTTCTTGCTAATCAGGATTACCAAGGCTCTTCGCCAGAGCATCACTTCCGCTTTGGTCTCGGTTATACCTATAAGGATTGGGAGTTTGACGCGAATAGTCAGGTTATGTCCTCAACAAAAATCTTGCGTGACGCAACGGGTGCTGGTGCTATCCCCATTCCTGTTTCGGAATACATGACGGTTGGGGCGCGGGTTGGCTACAACCTGATGGACAACCTGAATGTCGCGGTTTCTGGAACCAACCTTAATCGTCACACAATTGGAACAAGCCCGTATCCAGCTGTTGAGCGTCAGGCTTTTGTCACGCTTACGGGTAAGTTCTAAACTAACGGACGTACAATAAATAAGGGGGTAGGGATGGCATCGAACAGGTTCTCAACGGTCAATTGGCCTTTTGCGGTTAAGTTTGCCATCCCCGCTCTTCTTGTTTTTGCACTACTTATTTTTGTCGAGTTTCTTGGCCTTAACACCATTGGGCTCCTCAAAAATAGTATGGAAGACATTACGGAGCATAAATTTTCTTCAAATGTTCTTTTGTCGGATGTTGTTCAACAGTTCAGAGATGCCAATGGTCAGCTGCAGCAGATGCAACTGAACCAAGCCGCTGAAATTAAGCAGGATGTTACAAAATCAGCAAAAGATATCGGTGATAAACTTGATGGCGTTGTCGCATCGCTTGAGCTTTACAAAAATCAGTATGCAGCCAAAGAAAATATCGCAAAAATAGATGACGCCATCGTCAACGTCAAAACGTACAAAGATGCCGTTGCTTTTGTCGCCAGCATGCTGGACGTTGATTTTAAAACGACGGTCAATTTTCTCGTCCCTATCTCAAAAGCCTACAATAAAACGCTTGAGGACATTAACGTCATCGCCGCCACGTGCCTTAAAGATTCACAGGTTGTTTCTAAAGAGGCTATTCTGACCGTGTCAGAAGAAAAACAAACAATGTTTCTAACAAGCGTTATAGCTGTTATTTTTGTTCTCCTCGTTACATTATTGATTGTTCTTTCAACCGTTCGCTCAATTCAGCGTTTATCCAAGGCAACGCGACAGCTTGCTGATGGGGAAATGAACATTGATATTAATGGGCTTAAACGTAAGGACGAACTTGGACAATTGGTCGATGCCTTATCCATATTCCGCGACAATATGGAGCGGGTTAATGCGCTGAAAGGCGAACAAGAACGCGCCGAAGAGAAAGCGCGCGAAGCTAAAAAACAAGCGCTCATGTCCTTGGCCCAAGATTTGGAACATGATGTAGGCGGCCTTGTTAGCGAAGTCGCCGCGACGACAAAGACGATGATGGATGAAGCTATTTTGTTGGCCAAGTCAGCGGAGGCCATGTCTGCACAGGCCAATGAAGCATCCTTGATTTCAGGTCAAACCATGGAGGAGGCTCGTCACACAAGTGAAGTAACGCAGAATCTGACAAAATCTAGCCATGAGATTTCAGATCAGGTTTCCTCAAGTGCCACCATGGCCAAAAGCGTTTCCCAATCTGTTGATACAGCACGACACAAGATTGATACCTTGTCAGGGGTGACGGATCAAATTAGTAAGGTTACGGACGTCATTACATCCATTGCCAGCAAAACAAAGTTGTTGTCACTCAATGCCACCATTGAGGCAGCACGAGCAGGCGAGATGGGGAAAGGCTTTGCCGTTGTCGCC
Source organism: Bdellovibrionales bacterium (assembly GCA_041662785.1). Taxonomy (NCBI): domain Bacteria; kingdom Pseudomonadati; phylum Bdellovibrionota; class Bdellovibrionia; order Bdellovibrionales; species Bdellovibrionales bacterium. The sequence goes on from JBAZRW010000003.1 coordinate 206,796, forward strand.
TCGGAAGTCAAGCAACTGGCTAATCAAACAGAGGTCGCGACGGGCGAAATCTCGACGAACATCGCGCAGGTTCAAACGGAAACACACACCACGGTATCCTCCTTTGTTTCTATTCAGGAAATGGTCAGAAAACTAAGTGAATCGTCCGCCATGGGCGCCTCTGCCGTCGCTGAGCAGCTGACAATTACGCAGGAAATCACACAAGCTGTCGAAAGAGCAAGCCAAAGTGCAGAATCGATCAACAGGATTCTAGAGCAAACTAAACACGATGCTGAAAGTACAGGGGCTTCGGCTCAATCAGTGAGCAAGGGGCTTAACTCATTGCATGCGAAGGCTAACCAACTGCGTGAGAGCGTAGGCGCCTTCATTCACCAAATTAGCAGTTATTAATTTAGATTGCGCGCTTAGCTGAAGCCCCCTTCAGTCATTAGAGCTGGGGTTGTCTCTCTTGCAGAGGTAATTTGGTGCGGGCGGGGGGAATTGAACCCCCACGGGCTTACGCCCAACGGATTTTAAGTCCGTTGCGTCTACCGATTCCGCCACGCCCGCTTTAGCGCCTTTCTTATAACGATAAGGGTGCTTTTTGCCAAGCACGCTCTTTTCAAAGGCAGTCCCAATAGCATGAAAAGCTGTAAGAGCTGGGGGAGGGTAGCCTTTCCTCAATAAAAGGCCTGTTTTAGCCTATTTTTCTCTGGCCTATTGCTGGGTAAGGAATTATTAGAAATCCTCGATTATACTATGCTTCCTTCTATGTGCCCTTAGCTCAGCTGGATAGAGCAACTGCCTTCTAAGCAGTAGGTCAGAGGTTCAATTCCTCTAGGGCACACCAATTCATCAAGCAATATCAAATTGATACGAAGCAAAAGGACGGGATGAAAATCCCGCCCTTTCCTTATGTCAACACTATGTCAACAAAACACCTTGATTTTGTGGCGGCAAAAGGGGCTCTACCCCAAAGGATGGGGCAAGGGATGATGAGATCATAGCGAGGCCGCCTTCAGGTGGCCACATAAAACAATCACACGCAGTCTGTAGTTCTCGAAGTTCCTGAAGCCATAGGCGCGGCGCTG